>JABISU010000155.1 GCA_018700255.1 Flavobacteriales bacterium
GCGCGTTTTTCATTTCGTAAATTTGTTATTCATGATAATTCCTGCTCGTTCACTTCCTTCTTGCCAATTTATTAACGAAGCTGAACGTGGAGGGATTATATTAGATGTTAGGAGTCCTGGTGAATTCGATCAGGGTCATATACTGGGCGCTCATTCTTGGCCTCTATTTAGTAACTCAGAGCGTGCTGAAATCGGGACGCTTTACAAGCAGAAATCGCGCGAGAAAGCTGTCGATTTAGGACTTCATATCATAGGACCTAAAATGCAGGAAATGGCTCAGCGTGGTCGTTCACTGTTTGAAGGTCAAACTTCCACTGACGGCTCTCCTTCTAGAAACCCTCTTCTCATCTATTGTTGGCGGGGTGGAATGAGATCGGAATCTGTTGCTTGGCTTCTTCGTACAGCAGGCGTCCCTACTGCGGTCCTTGAGGGAGGTTATAAAGCTTTCAGAACTTATGCTCGATCAGAGTTTGATCGTAAAATAGACTTTGCCGTTCTCGGAGGGCTTACCGGTTCTGCAAAAACGGCCACACTCCTTGAACTCTCTAAGATCCCTGGTGAATCTGTAATCGATCTCGAAGGTATGGCTAAGCATTTAGGCTCAGCATTCGGCAATCTCGAAGAACGTACCCAGCCCACGACAGAGCAATTTTCAAACGATTTATTCTCCCACCTTCGATCTGTTAACGCTTGGAATGATAGCTCACCAGCTCGATCTCGCCCTATTTGGGTTGAAAACGAAAGCCGCTCCATAGGTGTTGTAGATTTGCCAGAACCTATCTTCAGCCAACTTATATCGTCGCGATGCTTTGAAATGAATCGTACAGATAAAGATCGAGTAAACCACCTAGTTCATATGTATGGAGATATTGACACAGAACTTCTAGCCTCCGCTTTTCAACGTATATCACCTAAGTTAGGAGGCCAAAACGCAAATGATGCTCTCGCTGCACTCTCCCAAGGCGATCTCGCCACAGCCGCTCGCATAGCTCTTGTATACTATGACAAGACCTATGCTCACGGTCTTACCAAACGAGATGTTGCTCTCCGTACCGATGTCGATTGCCGTGGCCTCACACCTTCTGAGTGCGCTTTACACCTAAGCTCATTCCTAACTAATTTCATTTCGCCTAAATAGTTTATGATAATGTCCGATTCTATTCGCCTTACTCAATACTCGCACGGCGCGGGTTGTGGATGTAAAATTGCTCCAGATGTTCTTCATAAAATGCTTTCTTGTATGAACCGTGATACGAACTATCCCAATCTCATTGTCGGTAACGATACTAAGGACGATGCGGCTGTTGTAGATCTTGGTGATGGTACTGGAATAGTTTCCACGACTGATTTCTTTATGCCTATAGTCGATGATCCTCATACATTCGGCCGCATAGCTGCCGCAAATGCTATTTCTGACATATACGCTATGGGTGGAACACCACTTATGGCAATCGCAATACTAGGTTGGCCTATAGATAAACTGCCTCCAGAGGTGGCTGGTGAGGTGCTTGAAGGAGGCCGTTCTATCTGTGCTGAGGCCGGAATTCCTCTTGCAGGAGGGCATAGCATAGATTCCCCAGAACCTATTTTCGGTCTAGCTGTTACAGGCCGAGTTCCACTATCTAATCTTAAAGCTAATGCTTCTGCCCATGTAGGTGATGTACTTTTCCTTACCAAACCTATAGGAGTAGGAATGATTACCACTGCAGAGAAAAAAGGACTGGTATCACCCGAGCATAGTAAAGCAGCGATAGCATCAATGACGGCATTAAATAAAGTGGGAGAGAAGTTGTCTGAGCTTCCTGGAGTAAATGCAATGACAGATGTAACTGGATTTGGTCTTATGGGGCATTTACTGGAGATGTGTCAAGGATCTGGAACTGCAGCCCAAATTAATTTTGAAGAAGTACCTACTCTCGATAGAGTTGCTTTAATGGATTATCACAAACAGGGCTGTGTGCCAGGAGGTGCTAGTCGTAATTTCAAGAGCTATGGAACACATCTTGATATCCCTGAAGGATTCACTCGTGACTTGCTATGCGATCCTCAAACATCTGGCGGTTTATTGCTTTCTGTAGATAACGCTAGTATTGAAGTTGTGAAAGAGATTCTTAGTGATCATAGTTTACCTGTAAATATTATAGGTAACATAATTGAGCACAATGAAGATGATAAGATTGTTAAATTAATTTGATAACTTAGATCGATATGAACAAGAAAAAGGAGCATTGGGAAATCGTCTATGGGAAAAAGGATGATCATCAAGTTAGCTGGTATCAGGATGTCCCAGAAACTTCATTGCGATTGATAAGCGAACTTCAATTATCCCTAGAATCTTCAATAATTGATATAGGGGGGGGGAATTCAAATTTTACAATTGAGCTCCAAAAGATTGGGTATAAGAATTTAAGTGTCTTAGATATTAGCGGTTTGGCTTTAATGCGTACGAAGAAGAAAATGGGGGATGCTGCAAATGCGGTAAATTGGGTTGAGTCAGACGTGTTAGATCTCGATGAACTCAATAAATACGATGTGATCCACGATAGAGCTACTTTTCACTTTCTCACAAATGAAGACGAAATAAAGAAGTATGTAGATATCGTTTCAGGTGCAATTATAAAAGGAGGCCACCTCGTAATTTCAACATTTTCTCTTACAGGTCCAGAAAAATGTAGTAATCTTCAAGTATCACAATATTCCTCATCTACTCTTGCAAACCTTTTCAATGAGAATTTCAAGATGATAAGTTCTTTTAATGAAGTTCACACGTCTCCTTACGACACTTCCCAAGACTTTATATTTTGTGTTTTTACTAAATTATAATATTATGCTAACCCAAACATCAGAATCTCAATCTAGATTGAATCCTTTGGATGTCTTAAATATTTTGAAAGAGGGCAACAAAAGATTTGTTCAGAACAACTTGATTTCGAGGGATTTACGAACTCAAGTCAAGGAAACTAGCGCAGGCCAATTTCCGATAGCTGTAGTAATAAGTTGTATAGATTCAAGAGTCCCAACTGAATTAATTTTTGATCAAGGTATAGGTGATGTTTTCTGTATCAGAGTTGCAGGCAATGTTATAAGTAAAGACGTTTTAGGTAGCGTGGAGTTTGCATGTAAAATTGCCGGTGTAAAGTTGATTGTAGTAATGGGTCACACCAGTTGTGGAGCAGTCAAGGGAGCTTGTAGTGATGTGGAATTAGGGAATTTGACTGGACTTTTAAACAAGATAAAACCTGCTATATCAATTGTGTCTAATAGGGAGGAGGCGGTAGATAAGTCTAATTTTGTAGATGAAGTAGCATTTGAAAATGTACAAATTTCTTTGAATACGATAATAAGTGATAGCCCTATTGTCAATGAAATGGTAAAGAATAATAAGGTTAAATGTGCTAAAGGAATGTATTCCGTCGAAACTGGAGAAGTTGAATTAAACCTCTTGTAACATCTTGTGAAGGATATGTACAGGAAGTCCCATTACAGTATAGAAGGAGCCGTTAATTGAGCTCACCCCGATAAATCCTATTAAGTCCTGAACTCCATAGCTTCCAGCCTTGTCAAACGGCTTGTACGAATCTATATAATGAGATATCATATCATCTGTCAATTCCTCGAATGTCACTTCGCAGGTGTCCACTTCACATGAGGTCTCGGGTTTCCCTCCTCTAAGCGTTGTTACTGCAATTCCTGAGGCAACTACGTGAGTTCTTCCGCTTAGCTTTCTTAACATTAATGCCGCTTCTTCAAAATTTGAAGGTTTTTCAAGTATTTCATTGTCCAATAGCACTACTGTGTCTCCTGTTATAATGACATCGTTTAATCCTAACATGTCAGTGAAGGCAGCAGCTTTTGCACGAGTTACGAACTCTGCTACTTCAGGGCCCATTAATGACAATGGGTAGCTTTCGTCAACATCACGTACTAGGACTTCTGGCTCAAGTTCTAATCCTCTAACAAGTTCTAAGCGCCTAGGACTTTTAGAAGCTAAAATGATACGCTTTGAAGTGAGGTTAGGATATAACATTAGGTAATCAATTTGAATCTAAAGAGATAATCATACTATTATCACATGTGTATAAGTCTATATTCCGTGTAAAATTAGCGTATAATGAGTCGTTATCTCGGCATGTTCAATTACTAACTTCGCATCGTATTAAATTCTCAAACCACGAGCATGTCTGATATACGCCCTTGTTCTGAAAACATTCTGATTCTCGACTTCGGTTCGCAGTATACTCAGCTTATAGCGAGGAGAGTTCGAGAGATAAATGTGTTTTCTGAAATAATTCCGTGGAATAAATTCGATGGCCTACCTGAAGGATGTAAAGGGGTTATTCTTTCTGGTTCTCCATATAGTGTGAGAGAAGACAATGCTCCAAACCCTGATCTGTCAATGATTGTCGGTAAGGTTCCACTTCTGGGAGTGTGTTATGGAGCCCAATATCTTGCTTACACAAATGGAGGAGATGTACAGGCAAGTGATACCAGAGAATATGGTCGAGCGAATCTGTGTATGGTAAATACTGAAGATGAACTTTTGAAGAATATGACTTTAGACTCTCAGGTTTGGATGAGTCATGGTGATACGATTCTAGATACAGGGTCAGATTTTCAAACAATCTGTAGCACATCTGATGTTGTGTACGCCGGATTTAGGGTGAAGGGAGAGCAGGTTTGGGGTATACAATTCCACCCAGAAGTATTTCACTCGACAGAAGGTCCGACCTTAATCAGCAATTTCATTAATGGAATCTGTAAATGCGTAGGTGAGTGGACTCCTGATAATTTTGCTGAGTCAACGATTAAGTCATTAAAAGAGGAGATAGGAGAGGAGGATAAGGTGATACTCGGCCTTTCTGGTGGAGTAGATTCTACCGTAGCTTCAATTCTGCTTCACAAAGCTATCGGTGACAGGCTTCATTGCATTTTCGTGGACAACGGTCTCCTGCGTAAAAACGAATTTGAAGAAGTTCTGAATGGGTACGAGCATATGGGGTTAAATGTGAAAGGAGTGAGGGCTGGTGATAAATTCTTAAATGCTCTAGAAAACCTTACAGATCCAGAATTAAAACGCAAAGCCATAGGTAGAGTTTTTGTTGAGGTATTCGATGAGGCTTCAAAAGAAGTGGAGGGAGCGAATTGGCTAGCTCAGGGAACTATTTATCCCGATGTGATTGAATCTATTAGTGCTACGGGAGGGCCTTCAGCGACGATCAAGAGCCATCACAATGTGGGTGGACTACCCGATTATATGACGCTCAAAGTTGTTGAACCACTTCGTTTAATATTTAAAGATGAGGTTAGAAGAGTGGGTAAAGCTTTAGGCATTAAAGCTACTTTGCTTGCTCGCCACCCTTTCC
>JABISU010000184.1 GCA_018700255.1 Flavobacteriales bacterium
TAAGAAGCCTCTGACCCACTAACTGTTAAAGTAGAGGTGTTGTAACTAGGCTCAGTATCTGGATAAGGATTGTATTCAAATCTAAAATAAATATCTACATCTGTCCCTGCAGTTGATCCAGTGAAAGTGATTTGGCCACCATCTGAGAAGCTTATTGGGTAAATACTAACATCTTCATTGGCAAACCCTGCCCAACCTTCAGCACCTGTTGGAAACGTATAGGTGAGCCCATCATACATCGTCCCTCCAAAAACACCTGTAAATGCAATGCCATAAGTACAAGAACCATCGTCAATTGTCACTGCTGAATTATAATTGTTTGCTGTTGGATCTGTACATCCTGAATCCGAAACGCCAGGACAAGAACCATCAGTTTCACAACTTCCAAAACAATGTAACAATGTTATGTCAGATGTGATTTCAGGTAAAATTCTATCATTCCAATTAGCGGGATCTCCACAAGGTTGACCACTTAGGTCTTCTTTAGTTCCCCAATCTCCACCATTAGCAGGACTATTCAAGAATATATAATTTCCAGAAGTTCCAGCATTTACCGTTGCAACACCAGTCCATGTTCCAGTTCCATCATCTGATAATGGAACTGCTATAGCATCTCCAAATACACCTCCACCTGCATACATACCGTTGGGACCAACTGTAATGTTTGCAGTGTTTACAGATAATGTAATGTCAAATAACTCCGGGTAAGCACAAGAACCATCATCAGTAGTTGCAATTGGATTATAGTTGTCCGCAGATGGATCTGTACACCCTGGCACATCACCTGTTACACATTCTCCACATGTTCCGTAAACATTTGCAACATTTCCAGAACCAACTTCCCAAAGCCTATTAGCATAAGACCAATAATCCGTAATTGGGGCACACGACCAGTCAGCTGAAGCAGAACTAGATGCAACTAAATCTTCTTGAACTCCATCTACAACTAATAAGTATTCCATATTATCAGTTGGAGCAGGATCAAATGTGAAGGTCCAAGTATCATCTCCATTATCTACAGCATCGGGTCCGGCATTTGGATCCCAGCCCCACCATGGACCTGTCATTTTTACTGAAGCAGCACTAGAGCATACAGTTGTTGTAATTGTAAGTGCTGATGAAGCAAAAGAACATGATCCATCATCAATTGTTGCACTAGAATCATAATTTTCCGCAGCTGGATCTGTACATCCTGATATATCACCTGTTGCACATGAACCACATGTTCCATAAACATTTGTCACATTTCCTGACCCTATTACCCATAATCTATTTGCATAATTAGCATAATCTGTTATAGGAGCACATGAACCTCCATCTATCATTGATTGAATCAGACTCTCCTGAACTCCATCGACAACTAATAAATATTCCATGTCTGAAGTTGGAGCAGGATCTAGTGTAAATGTCCAAGTATCATCTCCATTATCTACAGCAGCTGGTCCAGCATTTGGATCCCAGCCCCACCATGGACCTGTCATTTGTACTGAAGAAGCACTAGAACATACAGTTGTTGTAATTGTAAGTGCTGATGAAGCAAAAGAACATGATCCATCATCAATTGTTGCACTAGAATCATAATTATCCGCAGCTGGATCTGTACATCCATACACATCAGCTGATGAAAATGTAGATGTAACAGATACATCTGTTAATGAAACTGGAGCGTCAAAAGTTGTGACATATAAAAGGAATGAACTATATGTATTAGAACCTTGAGAAGGAATGTCTACTGAATAAGATGCAGCATCAACTCCACTAACGGTCACCGAAACTGTGTTGTAACTGGGCTCAGTATCTGGGTATGGATTATACTCAAACCTAAAATAGACATCAGCGTCTGTTCCAGCAGTTGCGCCAGTAAAATTAATTGAGCCACCATCAGTAAATGATAATGGATAAATACTTACATCTTCATTTGCAAAGCCTCCCCATGGCTCGGAACCCGTTGGGGAAGTGTAATTGACGCCATCATAAATTGTTCCACCAAAAACTCCTGTGAATTCAATTCCTGTAAATGTAGTTTCTTGAGCATATGAAAACACAGAGGTGCTAACAAAAATCAGAAGCGCTAAGGCTTTAAAACATGTAGTCTTATAAGTCATAATTGAAATTTATTTTTATGAAATGTATTTCTATTATTGTAGCATGTACAATAAGTATTTATGTAAATATATTGTAAAATGTACAATAAGAAACAATTTTAAAGTAGTATTTACATATTTTTTATAAGTGTACAAAGCACACTATCTACTGCAAACTAGCACTACAGCTAGATTTTTACAGTTACATTCTGAACAAATAATTTTCCTCTTCTACAAGCTTAGAATATTGAACGGAATCAAATTTGAATAGATTCGCAGGTCGATGCTTGACATTGATTTGCTTCTCATTAAGATTAATAAGTGGAATAGGCTTTACTTTTTTACGAAAGTTAGCTTTATCTAGCTCTGAGTCAATTGAATATTCATACAGCTGTTGCATCTCGTTCAGCGTAAACTTCTCTGGCAACAAATCAAAGCATATAGGTTCTCGCTTTAACTTTTGACACAAAAGCTCAAAGGTAGATTCAATAATCTCATTGTGATCAAATGCCAGTTGTGGCACATCGCGGATAGGTAACCATTTAACCTCTTCAGCCCACGAATCTGCAACTGCATTAACATCTTCTTTTCTTACCAATGCAAAATATGCGTTCGTAATTACACGACCTTGAGGATGTCTGTCAGGCTTACCGAATGTTTGTCCTTGGTGAAGCATTACTCCTTTCACTTTTGTTAATTCTATAAGGATCCTACTTGCAGCAGATGACAAATCTTCATCAGGATATATAAGATCACCAGGAATGGCCCAATCTCCAATAAAAGGCTTCATGGCTCTTTTAATTAACAAAGCATGAATCTTACCTTTTTCATATCCGAAAATAACGCAATCCAATGAAAAGGCGTAAGAGAAAAAATTATCAAACTTTATTTTATAAGCCATTGTTCTTATTTTAATTTATAATCTTTCGTCAAACCACCTACACTAACACTAAACAAACCAGGCTCGCTGACCCAATTCCCTTCAGCATTAACAAATTCCATATCTTCATGCGAAATTACAAATTGAATCGTTGTAAGTTCTCCAGCCTTCAGACTTATTTTATCAAATGATTTTAATGATTTTCCGTTTGGTACAACCGTAGCAAAATGATCTGAAATGTACATTTGTACCGTTTCCATTCCGTCCATTCCCCCTGTGTTTTCAATTGTGACAGATACTATAATTGAATCTCCATGTGAAATTTCTGATTTGTCGAGTGAAAGATTTGAGTATTCAAAGTTCGTATAACTTAAGCCAAATCCAAAGTCCCATTGCGGATCATACGCAGTAAATCCATTAGACTTATGACGGTCTACACTTCTAGGATGATCGTAGAACTCTATTTGGCCATCGTATTTCGGATATGAATAAGGTAGTTTACCTGAAAAATTGGCTTCTCCAAAAAGAAGTTGGGAAAGTGCCTTAGCTCCAAAATCACCTGGAAGGTATGCCTGCACAATTGCCGATGAGTTTTCTACTGCATCTCGGATGATTCTTGGACGACCCTCTACTAAAACAAGTACAACTGGCTTCCCTGTTCCTTGGGCAATTTTTGCAAGCTCAATTTGCTCAGGATTTATATTTAAAGAACGAATATCTCCAGGCTTCTCCGTAGAAGGATATTCTCCTAAACAAAGTAAGATAACATCTGATTTTTCAGCCTTACTTTTAAAATCTTCAATATCTACTAATCGGGTTGCTTCATATCCATTGTTATTGTAGAGCTCAGCTCCCTGGCTAAATAAACAATTCTCAGCGCCTAAATTCTGTTCGAGTTCCTCTCGAATGGTCAATCTTCCTTGAGTATTAAATTTTACGTTGTCACCCTGCCAAGTATGTGTCCAAGCTCCATTAAGGAAAATAAGATTGTCTGAAGTAGGACCACTCACCAATACCTTTTGATCTTTTTGTAAAGGGAGAATGTCATCGTTTTTTAAAAGAGTAATGGATTCTAAAGCCGATTGATAGGCTATTTGCTGATGCAATTTAGATGCAAAATCGGAATATTTATTATCCTGGTTGATTTGACTATTAAATAATCCTAGAATCATCTTAACTCTTAAAATTCTTTTAACTGCATCATCAAGTCTCTCAATAGGGATACTACCCTCATTAACAGCTTCAAGCATTAATCTGCAATATTCTTGATACTGTGGATATGAAGGTACCATACTCATATCAAGACCAGCATTCATTGAAAGAACAATCCCTTCCTTAATAGATTTAGCTGTACGATGAACAGAGTGAAGCATAATAAAATCTTCCCAATCAGAAACGGCAAACCCCTCAAATCCCCACTCTTCTTTTAAAACTTCAGTTAATAAATGATAGTTTTGATGCCCTGGCACACCATTCACTACACCACTATTAATCATAACCGTTAGTGCACCCTCATCAACAGCTGCTTTGAAAGAGGGTAAGTATAATTCTTTCATATACTTATCAGGAATCCATGCTGGAGTTCGGTCTCTTCCACTCATAGGGTTGCTATATCCTACAAAATGCTTCATGCATGAGGCTACATGAAAATCATCTATCATTCCCTCGCTCCTTTGTCCTTGATAACCATTAATAATTGCTTTACCCATCACTGATGCCAATAAGGGATCTTCTCCTAAAGTTTCAAAAGTTCTCGACCAAAGAGGTTGACGACCTAAATCAAGTACTGGAGAAAAGTTCCAATGAATACCCGATGCTCGGGTTTCATATGCTGTAACTTCACCAAATTGCAATGCCAAACTAGGGTTCCATGTAGCTGCCAAACCTATTTCTTGAGGGAAAAGTGTACTACCTACTGTGTAGTTAACTCCATGAATTGCATCAATACCGTAGATAATTGGAATTTTTGACTTTTGATCCGCGTATATACCATGAACATGTTGCATAATATGCTTCCACTGATCTAGCTTCAAAGTATGACTTCCAACATTTAAAACGGAACCAACACAATAGTCAACCAAAGCAGTTTTAACCTTCTTAGGGTCGATTACAACAGGCTCCTTAACCCCACCTGCACTATCTCTTTCAAGCAAAACATCAAGAGTGATTTGACATGTTTGGCCAACCTTCTCTTGAATACTCATTAAATCAAGAAGGGAGTCAATTTTGCTTTCAATAACCGGAGAAGTGATAGATTGATTTTGTGATAAAACTGGTGTTAAAGCAAGAATAAATCCTAAAAAAAGAGTGCAAAGTATTCTCATAATAGTGAAGGTAAATTTAATGTATTGTTCTGTCTTGTTTAATAAGAAGATTCAATGTATGATTATATTTCATTCAAAAGTAACATTATAGTAAACAATACAATAACCAAGATAGCTTTAGTTTTATGAAAAAGAATTATTTTTACCCTTTTCTATGCTTCATAAGCTTAAATATTAGATGACTAACACACTTCGATACTGGATTTTAACATGTTACATTGTTTTAACCCCTACTCTATCGCTTTCTCAATTAGTCATTTCTGAAGCATCTCCCTTCAGCAGTTTTAATGATGTAACGGGAGAAAGTTATGACTGGATCGAGTTATATAATTCAAGTACTGATACACTTCTTTTATCAGATTATCAAATATCAGATGACACCGAGAATTGGGGGAAATGGATTTTCCCAAGTGATTCTTTGCCGCCTGATTCAACAATACTTTTGTTAGCTTCAGGCAAGGATCAACGGTATGTTGTAGATCATTGGGAGCAAATTTTAGGTGATGGCTATTTATGTCGATACATAACGCCTAATTCACCTGTTGATAATGATTGGACTTCACTGAATTTTGATGATTCAAGTTGGCAGACGGGACCTTTATCTATTGGATATGGTGATAATGATGATAATACTATTATCTCCAGTGCCTCTTCAATTTACATACGTAGACAGTTTGAAATTGATTCATTTGACAATGTCAAATATTTAAGTTTTCATATAGATTATGATGATGGTTTCATTGCCTATATAAATGGTGTAGAAATTGCCAGGTCTTCAAATATGTCAAATATTATTGGGGAGTATAATGACTTTGCCGGATTTGAACATGAAGCCGTCATATACTCTGGAGAGGTTCCGGATGTATATGTTTTTGACTATGAATTTCTAACGCAAAATCTTTTTGAGGGAACTAATATTCTTTCTATCCAAGTTCATAATGCATCAGCTAATTCTTCTGATTTAACTGCAAGACCATTTCTTCATATAGGCGTTTTTGACGAGGTAAATCTTGGGAATAATGAACCTTCAAATTGGTGGACTATACCTAAAACGTATTACCACTCTAATTTTAAGTTAAATACTGGAGAGCCTCTTATAATAAGTAAAGTTGATGATTCTTTAATAGATGTAATAACCTTAAACGAAAACTTAAGAGATGAAATCAGTATGGGTTATAATTCAAATAATTATAATTCCATTTGCTATTATGACATGCCTACGCCAGGATATAGTAATGAAAATAGCTGGTGTTATAGTGGCATAGAGGATGAGCCTGTTTTTACACATCCTTCAGGTTGGTATGATGAGAATATTGGGGTCGGATTACAAACCAATAATTCTGATGCAATCATCAAGTTTACTATGAATGGTGATGAACCTTTAAATTCCGATGAATACTATTCGTCTCCTATTTCATTGTATGAAACTTCTATAATAAGTGCAAAGGCTTTCAGTACAAACAACAATCTTCCAAGCTCAACATCAGATGCGATCTATATACTAAATGAACAACAAGCTGGAATAAATGTGTTTTCAGTCATTACTGATTCCATAAATTTATGGGATTGGGAAACAGGCATCTATGTTCTCGGCGACAACGCTTCTTCTGATTATCCATATTTTGGAAGTAATTTTTGGCAACCGTGGTCAAAAAAATCAAGATTGAAATATTTCAACTCAGATGGCATACTGAAGTCTGAAGAGATTATTGATTTAGAGATACATGGTGGTTGGTCTAGAGCTGAACCTCAGAAATCTTTTAGATTAGATTTTAAGAATCAATATACTGGAGAATTTGAGCATCCTATCATGAGAAATAAACCAGATATTTCGAGCTTTAATAATTTGAATCTCAGAAATGGAGGACAGCATGTATGGAGTGATAAATTACAAGATGCAATCATTGCAAATATTTCAATAGGCACAAATATTTTTCATTCATCTTGGGAGCCTGCTATTTTGTATCTCAATGGTGACTTTTGGGGGATATATGGTGTTAGAGAGAAGATTGACGAGCATTACGTGGAGAATAATTTTGGGGTTTCTACCGAATCCGTTGATTTAATCAACTCATTTGGAGTACTTAACGGAAACGGTATAAGTTTTAATTCTGAGGCTGAGCAGATTCTTAATTCCGATTCTGAAAGCCCCGATTTCCTGAACTTATTTGACTCTGTGTTTGACCTCGATTCATACATAGATTATTTTATTTTCGAAACATATACACAAAATTCAGATTGGATGGGAATTTTTTGGGGGGCAAATAACATAAAGCTTTTTCGCAGTGATGAAATGGATGGGAAATGGAGGTATGCTATGTATGATATGGATGCTTCATATGGATATTTTGGAGCCGGAATTTCTGATAATTATATAAATTATGCAAGAAACCCTAGCTACCCAAGTTATCACAGTATGATTTTCGATCACGCTTTAGAAAACGATAATTTCAAATGTCTGTTTGTTAACCGATATGCTGACTTGCTTAACACAAATTTCAGACAAGATTACTTTAATAATATAGTTGACTCTATGTCTACATTATTAGCATCAACAATGTCATTAAATATTCAAAGATGGGGACAAGTCGAATCATATAGTGATTGGCTGTCTACTGTTCAGCAAATTAAGTTCTACAATTATAATAGATTGAATCCTGCTAGGAATAACGTGGTTAATTCGTTCAATTTGTCAGGAACAGTTGATTTGATTATTAACGTATTTCCTATTGGCGCTGGTAAAGTAAAAATATCATCTATCATTCCTGAAAACCTACCTTGGACAGGAGAGTATTTCAAGGGATGTCCTGTGCAAATCGAAGCTATACCTAATGATGGTTTTGGATTTGTTGAATGGCAATACAACTCACACATCAATCAAGGCACTATGGGAGCTAACTCCCAAACAGTAAATTTAGAATTACTCTTTGATGATGAATTTAATGCGATATTTCAACCATGCATTAGCTCAATTTTAGTTGCAATTCAAGATGTTGGAGGAGTCTTTATTCCTGTAATTAATGAACCATTTATAGTATCGAGTTACGAGTGGTATTTTAATGGAACTCTTGCTGGTAATGGAGCTTTTTACACCCCCCTATTAACCGGAGAATATCAACTTTCAGTTGAAATAAACGGCTGCCAATTTCAGTCAGAAATTTTATATTATGATGCTAATGAAATAGCTACTTTAAATTTTAATTCGGTCTCTATTAGCCCGAACCCCGCATCAGAATATATCGTAGTTACAAAGCATCAAGACGTGAAATTATCTCTCTCTATTGTTGACATCCATGGACGTCTAACACATATCTCAAATCAGCATCTAGACTACATTGACAACAGGCTTGACATAAGTAATCTGAGTAGCGGAATATATGGCGTTATTCTTAAATCAGATAATGGGCGAATTAATTATCAAAGATTCATTAAAGAATAATTTCGTTATTGAAAAACTCTAACGTAATCAATAGCCATATATACAGGGAATAATGTAGATTCATCTGGATCGCCAGGCCAATTCCCACCAACAGCAATATTCAAAATGAAGAAAAAATCATTATTAAAAGGATATGATTGACCATTCATCTGTGAAGAATTTATAGTGAAAAATTCTACATCATCGAGTAACCAAATTATTTGATTTTCTTGCCAATCGATTGAGAATACATGATACTCATCTGCAAACGTATCTGGAAAAGGAAGTGAAGTACCTGTTCCATTTTGTTGATGAACGGAATTATTTGCTCCCCAATGTGCTGTGCCATGAACCCTTCTCGGATTAGATCCTACTAGCTCCATGATGTCAATTTCTCCGCACGCTGGCCATCCTACATCTTGAAAATTTGAACCTAACATCCAAATAGCTGGCCATAATCCTTGTCCTATAGGAAGGATAGCACGTATATCTATTCTACCATAAGTGAAGTTCTGTAGCCCCTGTGATTTAAGTCTGGCTGAAGCATACTGCCCATTTGACATTTCTCTTGCTACTAAAAATAGATTGTCATTTTGGACATATGAGTTGTCTGAATTCTGAACATAATTTTGCAATTCATTGTTTCCCCATCCAGAGTTCCCTGTTCCTAAATCATAAGTCCAATTCGAAGAGTTAATATCAGTTCCTTCAAACTCATCAGACCAAACTAATTCCATTCCTTCGTATGATTCTGCTGAAGTATAACCTTCATTATTAATTTCAACATCGGTGTCATCATTCATTATTGTGCCTAAGGCTTCTTGAATATTATTCTTAAGGTATCCCTGTGTTGGATTTGTCAGGACTAACTTAAACTGTTCGTCACTTTCAAGATATGTATCAACAATTATTGTTACAGAGATAATCTTCTCAACTTCACCTGGGCTAAACACGAGTGTGCCATTACTTGAAATATAATCCTCCCCCTCAATGGCAGAGATGTCCTCCGTATAATAATCAACGGTTACAACATCGATATTCGGAGTGTCTAACTTTACCGTAAACTCAAAGTCAACATTGCTTTCATTTTCATAAGCACTTCTATCATTCAGGAATTTTATTTCTGAATTAAATGGTTCCGTTCCGGAATCTCCACAACTCTCACAACCTGATATTAGGAGTATCGTAGCAATATAAAAAGCAATGTTCTTCATAGAATTACAGACAAATATTTATTGTGCTACAAAAATATAGGTAAAGAAACCCTCTGCTTGTGTACAATCACCATTACGTTGAGTTGAGTGTAAAACTAGTCTTGTCTCGGTTAGTTCAACAATATCATATGCAGGGCCCGAATCCCATGTTCCGATAAACCAACAGAATTCATCAACCGTTGGGATTATTATTTGATTTTCCCCACTAGTTCCAGTTCCTTCAGTGAATTGATATGTAAGTTCAGGTACTGTTAATTCATTTACGACATAGCCTTCATATGGGTTAATAGTTCCTCCATTATTGTTATAAATAAACCCTCCATCAAATGTGAATTGATAAGAATCATCATATTGTTCATCTACTAAGCCTCCTTGAGGTGAGCTGTACCAAGAAGTAGAGTATGGATCTGGTCCTACACCAATCGCACCAATTTCAGATGAAAATATCCATGTCTTTTGATTATCACAACCGGTTAGTAATGCCATATCATCTTCACAGGGTAATTCTAAGGTCTGTGCAATTGAAACAGTTTGTGAAGATTGTGCCATTCCTCCAGCGTTATGTACAGTATAAGTCACATCATATTCCCCTGCTTGAGGATAAAACGCGGTATCAGATTCAAGCACTGAGGTAAGTCCATTTCCAAATTCCCAAAGATGAAGAAATGAATCTTCAGAGGCTAACCCAGTTAAGGCTACTCTGTTAGAATCATTCTCAAGGTAACTCCATGAAAATGTTGCACTTGGTCCTTCAGGCAATTCTATCCCATCATCTTCTCGAGGGGTACAAGCAGAAATTAATACAACGATAGAAAAAATAATGGTATTATTGAACTTATTCATTTTAGTAACCTGGATTTTGAATTAATAATCCTCCTGACAAAGAAATTTCAGCTAAAGGAATTGGATATAACTCATGAGTACCTGATATAAAGCCTTTATCACTAAGAAGTTGTTGGCCTCGGTTTTGACGAACAATATCGAAAAAGCGATGTCCCTCAAGACTTAATTCTACACGACGTTCATGATATATAGCATCTAGAAGATAAGGTCCTCCTGCAGTAACTTCTGGGAGAATATTTAAATCACCTCCTCTTGCCCTCGATCTTACTTCATTAATCATTTCAAGTGCAATTGCTTGTTGACCCATATGATATGCCGCCTCTGCTCTTAGAAGTAGAACATCAGCATATCTAATAACTCTATCATTTGTTAATCCATTTGGATTAGGATCTCCTAAAGCCGCTCCTTCCTCTGCGGCAGTATTGAAATATTTTTTACAGTAGTATAAGTGTGGCATTCCTGCAGCTTCTAGTGTAAACGTGCCACGATCACCCATCTCATCTCCAACTTGAAATACAGATGCATTAAGTCTTGGATCACCTTCTTCAAATTCATCAACTAAATCTTGTGTTGGTATATTAAATCCATACCCACCAAATTGACCTCTGGCTCTTTGAAATACATTAGTAAAGGTACCCTCCAATTGATTACCCCAATTGCCTCCTGAACCACTCATATATTGTATTTCCCAAATAGATCCTGATCCATTTTCACCTGAAGTTGTGAAAATATTTGCGTAATTCATATCTAAAAAATACTCTCCAGAATTATAAATTTCATTAGCGACATCCATTGCAACATCCCACTTCTTTTGATATACATATGATTTTAATAAAAGACTTGCTGCGGCTCCCCAATTAGCTCTTCCAGTTTCGCTTAATGGCCTCTCACTTCTTCTTGGTAAGCTTAACATTGCTTGAGATAAATCCTCTTCAATAAAAGACCAGGTTTGTTCTTCTGTAGATCTTTCTTGTTGATATTCACTAGGAGCAAGCACCTCCTCAATTATTGGTACACCCCCGAACATTGTTGCAAGATTAAAATACCAGTAGGATCTAATAAACCTTATCTCCCCTATTAACATATCCTTGACATCATTATCCATATCAATTCCTGGAATGTTCTCAAGAGCTATGTTACAGTATGCAATTCCTTTGTAAGCAGTTTGCCACTCACCTAAAACTAGTTTACTATCACTTGTTCCCTGGAAGGATTCAAATTTAAATAAGTCTGGTTCATCCCCATCTCCAGAACCTCCTTTGTCAGTATCATCAGAAACAACGTCACCAAAGTACCATCTAAAATGAGGTGCTAATCCACCTAAGCCTTGAATAGGAGTAACTTCTTGTTGAAGATTATTATAACAAGCTATTGTTGCAGCTATTGCATCATCTTCATTTTGATAAAAATTAGCTTCTGTAGATCCTACTAATGGATCTATCTCAAGAAAGTCCTTTTTACAAGAAACTAAAGATATTATAAGTACGAATACAATACTGTTATATGTAATTATTTGTTTCATGTTGCTCAATTAAAATATCACATTTAGTCCACCCATAAATATTCTTGGAGAAGGGTAAAAGCCTCTATCGATTGCTATTTCCAATGTTCCTCTTGAACCAATTTCTGGGTCTAATCCTGAATAATTAGTGAAGGTTAATAGATTCTGTGCTGAAATGTATAATCTTAAACTAGACGATCCCAATTTCTTTGATGTTGTATTGTCGAGAGTATAACCTAATTGTAAATTTTTAATCCTGAAATAAGATCCATCTTCTACAAAACGATCAGAGACTCTATTGTTTTGATTAGGGTCCGAATGAGATATCCTTGGGTACTCATTTGTAGATCCTTCACCTGTCCATCTCTCAAGTGCTGAAATTGGTAAATTAGTTGTGTTTAGATCATATCTGAAAATCCCATTATATATATCGTTTCCTTGAGATCCTTGAAGGAAAACGCTTAAATCAAACGATTTATATTTTACTTCACAATTCATGGCATATGTGAAATCTGGGTGGGGATTTCCAATCATCACTTTATCTTCTCCATTAATGTTGCCATCTTCATTTTGATCAACAAAAACAACATCACCAGCTTGTGCATTAGGTAGAGAAGTATTTGCTTCAGCTTCTTCATTAGTTTGGAAAATACCAGCCGTTTCATATCCATAGAAATATGCTATAGGCATACCGATCTCAGTGTATGAAACAAAATCACCGGCTCCAAAAACATTTCCACTTGAAATAGGTTGTCCTCCCTCTCCTAATCCTGTGACTTCATTTTTAATAAATGAAATATTTCCTCCTATACTATAGGTTACAAGATTGTCAAAATTTTTGTAACCAAGAGCTAGCTCAACACCAGAGTTTTTTGCAGATGCCACATTTGTTGCTGATGGGTTGAATCCAACTACTCCAGGTACTGGCACTATTGCTAACATATCATTTGTGTTCTTGACAAAATAATCAAAAACCATATTTACCTTGCCTTGAATAAGATCAATATCAAATCCCACATTGGTCTGCTCTACAGTTTCCCATTTCAAATCAGGATTTGAAGTATTAATAGGACCGGCTCCGTTAGAAATTTGCTGATCTGTCCCGAAAGTATAGTTCAGACCATTATAAATAATAGAAGTATAATCAAAATTTCCAATACCATCAGCATTACCATTTCTACCCCAACTGCCTCTGAGTTTAATAAATTCAATCCAATCTTTTTCAATAACCCAAGGCAACTCAGTCAAGTTAAATGCTGCAGAAAAAGAAGGGAAAATTCCGTATCTATTATTTTCACCAAATTTAGATGAGCCATCTCGACGAACAGTGCCAGAGAAAGACCATTGATCACCTAATTCATAATTTGCCCTTATGAAAGTTGATAAAAAAGCAGACTGACTTATTCCACCGCTAGATTGTGGTGCTTGTTCTGCAGAATTAATACTGTTATTCAAAAATGCTTGGTCTGGGTCATTTGTAGCTAAGCTATCTCTAACTCCTACAAGATTTGAGTATTCATTATATAATGCTGAATAACCTGCTATAACACCAATCTTATCACCATTTTTCAAATCCTGATTAAAAGTTAACAGATTTTCCCATTGCCAATTAGTGTATTTGTTTTCAACCTGAATTAAAACATTTGTTTCTCTCCATTCATATGCAGGTCTATTTGGATCATTCGAGCCAATACCTAGATCAAATGTTGGCATAAATATCTTCTGAGACCCAAGCGATAAGTCAGTTGAGAAAGTTGATTTATAAGAGAAATTTTGAAAAAAATCATATTCAGCAAATGCACTACCAACAAATCTATTTGTAGTCCAATTGTCAAATGTATTCGCAATTTGATTTGCAGGATTAGCTATATCTGAATCAATGAACTCAGAGTATGCAAAAGAGCCGTCAGGACGAGTTGCAACAGTGACAGGGTCCATATTCAATGCTCTCACTACAGGAGTAGAAAACTCATTGTTTTCACCCAAAGCATTACGGCTAAGATTAGTGAAGTTAATATTCTGTCCCATTCTGAATTTATCTGAGCCATCTTGAGTTGAAGATACCCTAAACGTATATCTTTCAAACTGACTTTTCTCTCCTCCAATAATTCCATCTTGAACAAAGTAACTACCACCAACAGCAGTTGAGCTTGATTCAGTACCACTAGTAAAACTAAAGGTATGACTCATCATTGGAGCTCTTTCAAAAATCTCTTTTTGCCAATGAGTGCCTTCTCCTAATTCTGCAGGAGAAAGTAAATCAGAATATGGTGCGTAGCCTGCAGCAGATCTACTCTCGTTCATTAAGATTGCATACTCTTCCGCATTAAGTAAAGACATATATTTCCATGGCTCTTGCATTCCATAATACGTATCGTATTTAATTTGAGCTTTTTGATTTTTCCTGCCCTTCTTCGTTGTTACTAGAATAACCCCATTTCCTCCTCTAGCACCATATATAGCTGCAGATGCCGCATCTTTTAAAACTGATATAGATTCAATATCAGAAGCATTTAGATAATCAATCCCAAAACTTGGTATACCATCAACTACAAATAATGGTTCAGAATTATTCAGTGAACCAGTCCCTCTAATTCTTATAGATTGAGTACTTCCAGGCTGTCCAGAATTTTGAGAAACTTGAACACCAGAGGTTCTTCCTTGAAGAGCTTGTTCTGTTCTGAGTACAGGTAAAGATGTGATTTCTTTAGTGTCAATCGTTGAAACTGCTCCAGAAATTTTACTTCTTTCCTGATTGCCATATCCCATAACCACAGCCTCTTGTAGTCCAGCAACATCAAGTTTAAGGTTAATATTGACAACCCTAGATTCTGTAGTAGCCCCCTCTTCTATCGCAATCTCCTGTTTAATATATCCAATAGATGAAAATACAATAACTGTAGGTGTTGAAGAAGTAATCAAAGTGTAATTACCATTGGAATCTGTAAAAACACCGTTATAAGTGTTCTTTTCTAAAACAGTTACTCCGGGTAAACTTTCTCCACTATTTATATCTTTAATGACTCCAGATATCGTAACATTTTGTCCAATAATCTGTGATGAAAAACTGAACAGGAATAAAGCAATAGTTAATTTATTAATCATTTTACTTGAATCATTTAGACTTGATAAGTCGAACGGAAGTTGATTGAATCTCTGTAATTACACTTAGTATGTATAATCCGGCATCGTATGATCTCATATCAATCATTTCCTTCTCAGCAGATCCGATTATCTCTTTATTTAGAATAAGTTTTCCAGCTATATCATAAATTCTCATTACTTTATTTAACTGATTGTTGTTATTGAAAATTATTGAAGTAAAGTCTGGAGTAACAGTTGGATATATGCTGAAAATAGGGCTGTGTGCTCCCTCTATTATATTCTCAACCTCACACTCACTACACGTATTAAAGCATACAGTGCTTACTTGAACTTCCGTGACATTCGCCTCTAATTCGATGACTCTATTCGTGAATCCGTCAGTAGTTAATGTACACATAGAATCTTCAATTGGATCAAGATTTTCCGTACCATCCCATCCTCCGTTATTAAACTTATACTCATGTATACCTGGTTCGAGATCTAGAATTACTTCATATACACTATCTCCATCATCGTCAGTCATTTCAACAGAACTTCCATCCCATCCATCGATACTAGCTCCTGTAATGTATAAAGGTCCTAGAATAGATTCTTGACTCATGTCTACACTAAATGAAACCGAAATGTCATCTTTAACAGGATCTGTATTACAAGCATCACAAGTGTTAAAGCAAACAACTTCAAGAATTAATTCATCGCTTGATGTTAATTCCAAAACTCGGTTAACGTAAACAACATCTCCATCTACTGTAGTAATAGTACATGCTCCATCTTCCTCAGTGTCAAGCGACTCAGTGCCATCCCATCCTCCATTATTGAACTTATATTCGTGTGACCCTAAACTTAAATCTGTTGTATAAGTATAGATTCCGTCTCCATCCGAATCATCCATAGTTTCACAGGTACCACACCAACCGTCGATATTTTGTCCTGTTATGTATATTGGTCCAGCTATTGTTTCTTGCGACATATCAACTTGAAACGTTACACTAGCTGAATTAGCGCATTCTCCCAAAATATATGATATTACACCACCTTCATTCACAGCAAAACATGCATTCGTATATGTTACTCCATCACAACCACATACATAATTTATATCAGTAGGACAATCAAAGTCAGGATTTATCAATGACTCATCAACACAGCCTGAACCGCTGCAATCATCACATGAATTGTAACATACTGTGTCAAGAATAATATCTTCCGTTCCAATCTCAATGTAACGATTTGTAAATGTTCCCGAAGTAAGAGTGCATGCTGCATCCTCTTCAGAATCAAAAACCTCTTCGAGTCCATTCCATCCTCCATTTGTAAACTTATATTCTACTCCGCCTGGGGGTAGAGCGAGAGTTACTTCATACACTCCATCTCCATCGATGTCAGTAAGTGGAGTACAGCTACCACACCAACCATCAATCACTTGTCCTGTAATATAAACTTCATTAACAACTGGTTGATCATTCATATTAACTGAAAAAGTAACATTCACGTCAGTTAGTGCATCACAACTACCGTCATTAGAACATTGACCAAAACAAGTGTTAATTGTCATATCACTCATAACTGGATCAAGAAAGCGGTCGTTATAATTTAAAGGGTCACCACAAGGGAGGCCTGCAAGATTTTCTTTACATCCCCAAGTAGGACAAATTCCATTTGTAAAAGTATAATAGGTTGAATATCCTTCTGGAAGTGTTACGGTTATAGACCATACATCATCTCCATCAGAATCACTCATAACATTCTCACCAGGATCACCAAAACCTTCAGCACCACCACCTGCTAGACAAACTCCCTGATCGGATGTCGTAGCCGAAGCCATATTTACGGTGAAAGTCACATCGTAAGTGGTTTGAGAAGAAACTGTAAGCTGTATAAAGAAGAGAGAAAAATAGATAAGATGTCTCATGATGATTGAAATTTATTGTTATAATCCAACAATTTAATAATAGATGCTAAATATACAATTAAGTTTATTGTAAAATGTACAAGAAGTCTATTTTCTCATGAAATATTATAGTAAACTATAAATCTTCTCGAATCGAAATTTATTCGGTGATTAACAAAGAGAATTTGCTAACAGTCATTCCCAAAAGCTGCTAGAATAAGCAATATATCTGTTACATTAACTATTCCATCATTATTCACATCATTGACACATCCAGAACTACAACCATATTCAGTAAGTATTAACAGAATATCGCCAACGGATATATACCCATCATTATCAACATCTTCATCACATCCGACACTATCTTGATAAACTCTAACATAATCAACAAGCATTGAAGACGGAAATGGAGTGGCGGCATTAGGTGAGCCAGGCCATTGCCCTCCAACAGCAAGGTTAAGAAGAAAGAAAAATGGCTCATGAAATTCTTCCTTTGATATAGAATTTGAGCTTATATCTTCTTCATGAAACATTGATCCATTTAGAAACCATTTAATACTTAATGGAGACCACTCAATGCTATAGATATTAAATTCATCCGCATTACAATATATAGAACCCCCTGAGTATTGATGTCCGTTGTTATTATAATGATGCGTTCCGTGAACTAAGTCTTCAGAATTAATATGTTCTAAAATGTCAATTTCACCACATTGTGGCCAACTAACATTATCAATATTGCTACCCAACATCCAAAAAGCTGGCCATAGACCTTGACCATAAGGCACTTTGATTCTTGCTTCTACCCTGCCGTAAAGGAATTCAAATAAGCCTTTTGATTTGATTCTAGATGATGTGTAATTAGCCGAACCATACTGTTCATTCCTAGCAGTGATTCTTAGATAACCATTATCCAACATTACATTAGAAAGACTGTTTGTATAATATTGCAATTCGTTATTCCCCCATCCCCAAGATCCTTGACCAATATCAAAATCCCATTTTGTAAGATCTAAATTTGAAGCATTAAATTCATCTGACCATATCAAATCTAATTCATAATTACAAGAACCATCATCATTGGTAGCATTCGAATTGTAATTGTTAGCATTAGGATCAGTGCATCCTGATATTTCATCAGTACATGACACGCCACCATATGACTCACACAATGACGCACCAAAAAACTCATTGAATGGACCAAAAGAATTTGCATACAAACATCCATTGCCGGGTGTTGTTTCGCAAGAACTATAGGTACACATTATATTACCAAATTGATCAACCAATTGATTGATTGAATTTGAATCGTAATTTTCAGCGAGTGGATCGATACATCCATCAACTTCTGAATTAGATGATGTTGAAGAAACAGAAACTTCAGTTAATGAAACTGGGGCGTCAGGGGTTGTAACATAAAGAATAAAGGAACTGTATAAATTACCTCCTTGGGGAGGTATATCTATTGAGTAAAGGTTGGCTTCCTCTCCGCTCACAGTGACAGAAACTGTATTAAAACTAGGTTCAGTATCAGGATATGGATTGTACTCAAACCTGAAATACACAACTGCATCTGTTCCAACTGTTGAACCTATAAAGTTAATTTGACCACCTTCGTTAAAACTTAATGGATAGATACTTACATCCGAATTTGCAAATCCTGCCCAAGTTTCAGCGCCTGTGGGAAATGTATAGGTGATTCCATCATAAACGGACCCGCCAAAAACAACATCAAATTCAATATCTGTATATATGATTTCTTGTGCGAAAGTAAAAACAGAAGCACTAACTAAAATTAGAAAAGAAAGAGCCTTGAAATATATAGAGTTATTGTACATGATTTAAATATTCGTAAACAATCATCGTCTAATATATAGTAAACCGTACCATAAGTACGATTCCTATAATTTATTATTAAAAATACAATTACTTACATTTTCATCAACGCACTCAAGAGACATTTGAAAACGTTCAAGAAAAATGGTTTATAATTTGTTAATGCTGAATCGACAACCTAAGTAAAGAGACTCCATGATCATTGCTGAGCATTATCGTATACGTTCCAGCTGAAAGGTAAGATAAATCAAGGCTAATAGAACTTTGTAAAATCATGTAATCCTGAGCCAATACAATTCTTCCAGTAGCGTCAAAAACCTGCATACTTAATTCTTCCAACTCTGAGCTAATTTGTATTGTGACCTCTCCTGATGTTGGATTTGGGAACATTTCAAAAGCAAGCGGATCAAGCTCGTTCAACCCTGTTTGAGATACTTCTGATGAAGCAGTACACCCGTTTTCATCCGTTACATTAACCGTGTAGATGTCAAATTCCTGAATAGACTCTATATTATTAACTACAACTCCATCTGAATCAGTCCAAACAATAACAACCTCACCAACTCCACCTGATGTTGTTACAGTACCTACACCTATTCCATCTTCATAAGTAATAGAAGCAAGTGTAATAACTAAATAACAACAAGAACCATCATCATCAGTCGCATCCATATTGTAGTTCGAAGCCAAAGAATCTGTACAACCATCAATCTCTAACTCATCACAAACGCTATCGCCGTCATTATCATTTAAACAGTCACCATTGCAATCATAGAACTCTACAGGGTATATACAAGAAGCATCGTTATAAGTAGCTAACGGATCATAGTTACAAGCTGTCATATCTATACAACCATAATCAGCACCTAATCCACCAAACATAACATCATCAAAATAATAAGTTTCTCCATCAATTAGAGAACCTTCACTTCCAAAATTAAAAAAAATTGATGCCATGTTATAAGTCCACCCCCAACCTAAACCTATGCTCAACAACTCCGTTCCTGGCGCTTGATTAAGAAAATCAAACTCAAGAACTTCCCATTCACCTGCCAAAGTTGTATTCGTTTCTGTTTCACAGGTATGAGTAGGATCATCTGAATCTTCCACCTTCAGTCTAATAGGAGTTCCCGCTTCAGGAGACCAAACTCGAACTGTCATTTTAGAATCTGTTAACGTAAGTGGAATATCTGTTGCAAAACCAGCAGGAGTTCCAATCGTTGTACCTGCCCAAGTTGGAGCTAAATATGTCTTTATAACCTTAACAACATGATTGTCAGAATCGAATGGGTCAACAATTAAAGAAGAAATATTATTCCCAAAGTCAGACATTGTATAATTGATTGTAGATTCTTCAAAAGTAACAGGAAGATCAATTTGTATTCCATATTCACAAGAACCATCATCAATCGTAGCATCTTCATTATAATTAGACGCTGCAGAATCTGTACATCCAAATACATCCGTTAATGAATATGTCGATGTAAGAGACACATCGGTTAATGAAACAGGAGCATCTGGTGTAGCTACGTACAACAAAAATGAACTGTATGTGTTCCCTACCAGAGGAGGAATATCGATAGAATAAGGGGCCTCATCCATTCCAATGACAGTAATAGAGACTGTGTTGTAACTTGGCTCAGTGTCTGGGTATACATTATACTCAAGCCTAAAATAAACTACAGCGTCTGTTCCGGAAGTTGCACCCGTAAAGGTAATTTGGCCACCATCTGAGAAGGTTAGTGGATAAATGCTTACATCTTCATTTGCAAAGCCAGCCCATACTTCAGAACCTGATGGGAAGTTGTAATAATTTCCATCATAAGTTGTTCCACCAAACATACCGGTGAATTCAATATCTGTATATGTAATTTCTTGTGCGAGAGTAAAAACAGAAACACTAGCTAAAATTAGAAAAGAAAAAACCTTGAAATACCGAGATTTAATGTACATAATTTAATTATTCGTAAATATTCAGTATCAAATATATGGTAAAAAGTACCATAAGGGGGGGGTTGATAAACTAATTATTCACAAATAGATCCGAATCCAGAGAGTAATAGTAAAAGATCTGTAGTTCCCGCAAGTTGATCTCCATCAACATCACCTAGACATTCTTCAGGAAAAAGACAAGACCCGTCATCATCATTTGCCATATCGTTATAGTTAGTCGCGTTTGGATACAAACACCCAAGGACTAAGCTAGAACAGGCTTCACATTGCCCGAAAACATCTGAAGGGTTGGGGGAGTCTACAGCCCAAGATCTCTGAGCATATGTCGTAAAGTCAGTAATTTGGGCACAACTCCCTCCTGCCATCATATCGTCGAGTAAGTCTTCCTCTACTCCGTCAACGATCCATAAGTAATCCAAATCATCCGTTGGAGCTGGATCAAAAGTCACTGCCCATGTACCATCTCCATTGTCAGTTGCAAGGGGACCCACTGTTAAATCCCAATTCCACAAAGCTCCTGTCAGCCTTACTTCTGCTGCAGTAGCTAAACATAAATCAACAGTTAACACAAGAACAGGCTGAACTAAAGCACAATCAACACAGCTATTAAAACAAGTAGTTGTAAGTGTTTCAGGAACTCCAGAACGAGAGTGGATTCTATTAGACCCTCCCACTCCATTATCAACTCCACATCCCAGATTAATAAAATCAGCACTTTCTTCACCTGTATAATCTGCAACTCCTCCAACAAAAGGATTGCCGTTATTAAACTTAAACTGAATATCCGCGGCTCCACTCACGTTGGTAGTAACTGTGTATATCCCATCTCCGTCAGAATCACTCATCAAGATAGCTCCTGCTTGCCAAGCCGGTGAAGTAAATGACCCCACTAAATATACTCCAGCTGTATCAACTGAAATTTGGGATGCATCAATTGAGAAAGTAATGTCTGCAGGATCAGGATCTATAACACACGTTTCGCTACACTGTCCGAAGCA
>JABISU010000081.1 GCA_018700255.1 Flavobacteriales bacterium
CCCATCATATTTTGTTACCCCTCCGCCATAAGTCCCGAACCAAATATTTCCGCTTTTATCTTCTAATATTGATATGACGGTATTATTACTTAAGCCTTCTTTCGCTGTAAAATGTGTAAATGATTTCCCATCATATTTAGATACCCCTCCGCCATTAGTTCCGAACCAAATATTTCCGCTTTCATCTTCTATGATTGACCAAACGTTATTATTACTTAAGCCTTCTTTCTCTGTAAAATGTGTAAAGGATTTCCCATCATATTTTGTTACCCCTCCGCCATAAGTTCCGAACCAAAGATTTCCACTTTTATCTTCTAATATTGACCAGACGTTATTATGACCTAAGCCTTCTTTCGCTGTAAAATGTGTAAATGATTTCCCATCATATTTTGATGCCCCTCCGCCATTAGTTCCGAACCAAAGATTTCCACTTTTATCTTCTAATATCGATAAGACGTATGAAGAAGCCATGCCCTGGTCTACATCTAGATACTGCATATTGCTAATTGCAGCGTCTTTAAATCGAGGCGCGAGGGCTTTTATAGGTTTGGGCTGGTGTGTGGGTGCAATTTTACCTGTTGCTGGTATGGGGTTACCTGTTTTTATGGTGTCTCCTATGGAGTTTATTAGGTAGTGAGCGGTATCACTTTTGGTAAGTTCGTGTACTAAAATTGTAGTTAAAGAATCGTTGTTGACATAAATTGCGGTAAGTTCATCGGGTATTTTATGAATGTTGGAGTGGACATTATAAATACGGTCTGATGGGGTGTAGTCAACCACTTGTGGTTTAGAGACACTGTCGGAGTGTATGGTTTTGCCTTTTGCTGGAATAGGCACACCTGTAATTAGAGTGTCGCCACTTTCTGTTATTATGGGTTGTATGGCACCCCCTGTTGTTGTGTTTAAGGTATAGCCTTCGTCCGTATTTAGTTCAACGGTTTGTGGTTGAGGGTATGGATACGCAGGTCTTGTGTCCGTTTCCTGGTTTCCTGTGCAGGCTGCAAGGAATAGGAGAGGGAGTAAGTATTTCAGGTTGCTTTTCAAATCTTTATTAATGTATGCCAACGTTTTGCCCAGGATTTTTCGATGTAGAAATCAGCAAAGTTAAATATACTAAACTTTGCTTTGCCTATAAAACGTATTCCAGTACGTGAATGAACAAGAATTTCCTGATAGAGCCCTGTTTAGACCTTACATATGTTCCATGTTATAGTAGGTGAGTTGCAAAACCATGCCTGAGAGTATGGGGAGTCACTTTTGTACGAGCAACTCGAGGTATTTATAAACAGTGATATTCAATCTTCGTGACGATGCAGTAAATTAGCGCTATGGGAAACAAGTCCGTAACTCCATCTGACCGTCTTGCACAAATGAACGCCGAAGCTCTTTTAGGAGGAGGGGAGAAGCGGATAGAGGCTCAACATGCGAAAGGCAAGCTCACCGCTCGAGAGCGAATAAGTTTATTACTAGATCCTGAGACTTTTGAGGAGTTGGGGATGCTCGTAACGCATAGATCGACAAATTTTGGGCTGGATAAACAGAAGTTTTTAGGGGACGGAGTTGTGACGGGATATGGGAAGGTAAATGGAAGGCTAATATATGTTTTCAGCCAGGATTTTACTGTATTGGGAGGATCACTTGCGGAAGCTCATGCCGAGAAGATTTGTAAAATTATGGACCTCGCACTAGAGAATGGGGCGCCAGTAGTGGGGCTTAATGATAGTGGAGGGGCTAGGATACAGGAAGGGGTAGTGAGCTTGGGCGGATATGCAGACATCTTTCATCGCAACGTTCAGGCGAGTGGCGTAGTGCCTCAGCTGTCGCTTATCCTCGGCCCATGTGCGGGAGGAGCAGTCTACTCTCCGGCTCTCACTGACTTTACATTTATGGTAGAGGGATCGTCTTATATGTTTGTTACAGGGCCAAACGTTGTGAAGGCCGTTACCCACGAAGAGGTTACTTCGGAGGAATTAGGCGGTGCAAAAACGCATGCTACTAAATCAGGCGTCACCCACTTTACAGCTCCCCACGAAGCGGCGGCGATTGAGCAGGCAAAGCAGATTCTCGGTTTCCTCCCACAGAATTGTGAGGAGGATCCATTACATCTTACTTATGAGAATTCTTCCAATGAAAAGAGAAAGAAATTAAACGCATTAATTCCTGATAATGCTCAGCAACCATACGATATTCGTGAGGCTATTTTTGAAATTACTGATGCGGACTCTTTCCTTGAAGTCCAAAAAGATTACGCCGAAAATATAGTCGTCGGATTCGCTCGTCTTGCTGGTCGTTCAATCGGAATTATTGCAAATCAGCCTGCATTCCTCGCGGGCGTTTTAGATATTCATGCATCGAAAAAAGCAGCTCGCTTCGTTAGAACGTGCGACGCCTTTAATGTGCCCCTACTCGTATTAGAGGATGTTCCGGGATTCTTACCAGGAACTGATCAAGAGTGGAACGGGATTATTACAAATGGGGCGAAATTGCTTTATGCCTTTTCCGAAGCAACGGTTCCTAGAATTACGGTTATTACTCGAAAGGCATACGGAGGAGCTTATGATGTGATGAATAGTCGGAATATCGGGGCAGACATGGTCTATTGCTGGCCTACAGCCGAGATTGCGGTAATGGGAGCGAAGGGAGCGGCGGAAATCATTTTCCGTAAAGAAATATCTGGTGCGAGCGATCCTATAGCTAAACTCGCAGAAAAAGAATCTGAATACGCGGAGTTATTTGCAAATCCATTTAATGCCGCCGCAAGAGGATATGTCGATGAGGTTATTACCCCTTCTGACACTCGAGAAAAGCTTATTCGCTCTTTCGAGATGCTTAAGAATAAGGTTAGAAATGCACCGCGCAAGAAGCACGGGAACTTACCATTATAGAAAAAGTACTAATTGGTGAGGTTTAACTCTTTGCTCTCTTAATAGAGCACCCAACAGCTTTCGTAGATTTAGTTTTGATTCGCTTTCCTAAGGCAGAGCGAGTGATAGCATCTTTAAGATAGTGTTTTTCAACTTCTTCAGCACTATCTACACTGTCGTCAATAGCTCCCGTGTAAATTAATTCCAGAACAGAATTGAAGAGGAAAACGTGAGGCGTCGTGCGAGCACCAAAATTATTTGCGAGTTTACTTTCTTCATCCAGAACGTAAGGTGCTAAATATCCCATTTCCATAGCGCGACTTTTCATTTTCACGAAGCTATCGCTGTCAGATCTTCTTGCAGCATTTGAATTAACTAGCAAAGTTCCAAATCCATTTTCGGCAGCTAACTCGATTATCCCATTGTATCGACCTTCCCAACCCTCTGTGGTTTCGCCTCGACCTACTACGAAAGGGCATGAATTACATGTAAAAATCACTAAAGCGCCATTTTCTCCGTTAATGTCAGTTATAGACACTTGCGAACCATCGACATTCATCATTGAGTATGATACTGAAGGTGCGAGATCGCCTATTTCAAGTGTGTTTGAAGTTTGGGCGTAGCCTGAAAAGGAAAAGACAAGACAGATACAAAGCGCACTTATAAAGTTGACGGGGGCAGTTATAAAATTCTTCATAAAGCGAAGGTAGGTAGAATTTCCTTCCGAATAATGAAGCCTACTTAATCAGTAGTGCGTCACCGTAGGCGTAGAAACGATAACCTTCTTTTATAGCCTCGTTATAAGCCTCCATAATCAATTCGTGTCCGGCAAATGCTGATTGAAGCATAAGTAGTGTAGACTGTTGAGTGTGAAAGTTGGTTAGGAGACTATCTGCAACGCGGAAGTCATATTTAGGAAAAATAAACTTGTTCGTCCAACCTTTATAAGGCTTAAGAGTATTCGTTGTGCTAACAGAGTTCTCCATTGCACGCATCGATGTAGATCCGATTGCACAGATGCGTCGTCCTTCAGCTTTCGCACGGTTAACACGCTCTACACAATTGTTCTCAATAATAAGTTGCTCACTATCGACTTTGTGCTTGGTAATGTCTTCAACCTCCACTTCTCGGAATGTTCCCAGACCGATATGAAGCGTGATGAATGCCATATCTATACCCTTTATCTCAAGACGTTTCATAAGTTGCTTAGAGAAATGCAGTCCTGCAGTAGGCGCGGCAACAGCTCCTTCAGTTTTAGCGTAAATAGTTTGGAATCTTTCGATATCAATATCTTCAGTACCGCGTTCTATGTAACGTGGAAGGGGAGTTTCTCCAAGCTCTACAATCTTCGCCATAAACTCAGGTTTACTTCCTTCGAATAAGAAGCGCAATGTTCTTCCTCTTGAAGTTGTGTTATCAATTACCTCAGCTACAAGCTCATCGTTTTCCCCGAAGTACAACTTATTTCCAATACGAATCTTTCTCGCTGGATCAACAAGGACATCCCAAAGCATAGCTTCTTCATTTAATTCACGAAGTAAGAAAACTTCAATTACTGCACCCGTCTTCTCTTTGTTTCCATATAAACGAGCAGGGAATACTTTAGTATCGTTTGCAACGAAAACATCACCTTCATCGAACATTCCAAGAATATCCTTGAACATTTTATGCTCTATTTTTCCAGTTTTCCGATCGATAACCATCATTCGGCTATCGTCTCGATTTTCTAGGGGGTATTGTGCAATTTGTTCGGTCGGAAGATCGAATTTAAAATGCGAAAGCTTCATTCTTTGAGCAGCCATAATACTAGAGTTTTTTTGATGCGAAATCTGAGCGCGCGAAACTAATCAAAAACAGTATACAAGTCAAGTATTTCTACTCATTTTTTGCAGTTGTGCCGCAATACTTGACAGCATCGAGTAATTCAGTTAAATCCCATGCTTTTTCAGCCGTAAAATCTCCGCTCCTTGTTCGCCTTAAAGCTGTCAAAGTTCCCCCGACATTTAGCTCCTTCCCCAGGTCTCTTGCAAGGGCTCTTATATACGTTCCTTTAGAACAAACCACCTTGAATTTTACATCTATAACGCTGTAATTATCGGAACCTATCCCACCCACTTTATCAACAACAATTTTATTAAACGAGTTGATTTCAAAAGAATTTACCGTGACCGCCTTAGGCTTTAAGTTGACTGTTTCACCTTTTCTAGCAGCTTTGTAAGCAGTAACACCATCGACCTTTTTTGCAGAAAACTGTGGAGGCATTTGGTCTATATTCCCAATAAACTTAGTAGAAGCATTCTCAATGGAGCATGGGTTAATAGCATCTAAGATGGTTAGATCACAATAATTATCCACCTCCGTTTCACCATCGAAAGATGGTGTAGTAACTCCGAGGCGTATGGTGCCTGTGTAGGTTTTTTGCTCGGCTTGTAAGATATCGATAGTCTTAGTTTTACGCCCTGTACAGACTACTAGAACACCTGTTGCTAAAGGATCTAAAGTACCTGCATGCCCCACCTTTATTTTCTTAATGTTAAAAGTGTGCCTAATAGTTCCTCGCAACTTATTAACCACATCAAAACTAGTCCAGTCTAATGGTTTATCGATTATTAGAACCTGACCTTCAAGAAAGTCGTCGAGTGTATTAAAAAGTTTAATAGGGGCCATCTTACTTTTTATTTCTAGCTTTTTCTGCAGCTTTTCTCCCGCTTGTCATTTCTGCAGCTTCTGCGGCAGTCATTCCTGCCATATCTTCAAAAACACCTAACATTACTCTAATGGAATTTATGTTTTCGATTCGCAATCTTAGGGCTCCATTTCGCTGATACATACTGGCATCTCGCGAATTCTCCTTGAGGTAATTTAACACCCTAGCGAACATAGGTCCTTGGAAATAGGGGCTTTTCTCTTCACTCACAAATGCCGCTATCAGTTTTCCGGCTTTTAGAATAACCTTCTCCATTCCCAATACCCTAGCCACCCACCTGAGTCGCATAGTTAGCAGTAATTCCTCGGTTTCTGTAGGCAAAGGCCCAAACCGATCTTCCAACTTTACTCTGAACGCCTCCAATTCGTGCTCACTATCAAGTCCGTCTAATTCTCTGTAAAGAGTAATTCTCTCAGGAATGTCACTAATATAATGGTCTGGGATCAATAATGAAAAATCGGTTTCCAAGATAGTTTCCTCAACATATTTACCTGTTTCTCTCCTTTCCTCTTCGAAGAGGTCGTTAAATTTATTTTCTTTCAATTCATTCACAGCCTCCGCAAGAATTCTCTGGTACATTTCAAATCCTATATCTGAAATAAATCCACTTTGTTCAGCACCTAGCAGATCTCCTGCACCCCTAATATCAAGATCTCGCATCGCTATTTGGACTCCACTGCCTAAATCGCTAAATTGCTCTAAGGCCTGTAATCTCTTTTTAGATTCCGAAGGTAATGAGCTTAAAGGCGGTGCCATTAGATAGCAAAAGGCTTTCCTATTAGAACGACCTACCCTTCCACGGAGTTGGTGTAAATCACTTAAACCAAATTTATGCGCATCATTGATTAAGATTGTATTCGCATTGCTGATGTCTATCCCGCTTTCAATAATGGTGGTGGCAATAAGCACATCATATCCACCTTCAATAAACGTAGCCATAACATCCTCAAGTTCCTTACCCTCCATTCTTCCATGACCTATTCCAATTCTTATATCTGGAAGCAGCCTTTGTACAATTCCCGCAACTTCTTTAATGTTCAATATTCGGTTATGAACGAAATACACTTGACCTCCTCGACTCACTTCATAACTTATAGCATCTCGAATAAGCTCTTCGCTGAACGAAGTGACGACAGTTTCGACGGGGTGACGGTTAGGTGGAGCTGTCCTAATGATACTTAAATCACGAGCTCCCATCAATGAAAATTGCAAAGTTCTAGGGATGGGAGTTGCGGTAAGTGTTAAAGTGTCAACATTTTCCCTCATGGTCTTCAGTTTATCCTTTACACCTACGCCAAACTTCTGCTCCTCATCTACTACCAGCAGCCCCAAGTCTTTAAATTTCACTTTCCTCCCCACAATAGCATGAGTTCCGATTAATATATCGACTTCACCGGATTCAACTTTATCTAGAGTTTCACGAAGGGCTTTTCCAGTCTTGAAACGATTGATATAGTCCACAGTAACCGGGAAATCTTTAAGCCTACGCGTAAAACTACGAGCGTGTTGCATAGATAAAATGGTTGTAGGAACGAGCATTGCGACTTGTTTCCCATCGGTTGCAGCCTTAAAGGCCGCACGAATAGCGACCTCAGTTTTTCCGAACCCAACATCTCCACACACAAGCCTATCCATAGGAATGATTTTCTCCATATCCTCTTTAACAGCTTTAGTTGTTGTGTGCTGGTCCGGGGTATCCTCAAATATAAAACTTGCTTCAAGTTCATGCTGTAAATAACTGTCAGGCGTAAAGGCAAACCCCTCGGAGGCTTTTCGCTTGGCGTAAAGATGTAGAAGATCGTAGGCTATTTGCTTGACACGAGATTTCGTTTTGGCCTTCGTCTTAGCCCAAGTAGCAGTCCCGAGTTTATTTACTGAGGGAGTTGTTCCTTCTTTAGACGTGAATTTAGAAATACGATGTAATGAATGAATGCTTACATAAAGAACATCTCCACCTTTATATGACAGCCTTATTGCTTCCTGTTCTTTGCCATTCACCTCAATCTTATGAAGGCCAGAAAATTCACCTATTCCATGATCAATATGCACCACAAAATCCCCAACTTCTAAAGACATTAACTCCTTTATTGTGAGAGCTTCCTTGCTTTTTCTAAAGCCGTCTTTAAGACGGAACCGGTGATATCTATCAAACAACTGATGATCAGTGTAGACGAGGATTTTTAAATCTTTATCTACAAATCCAACACTGAGTTCCATGGGGATAGGTGTGTACGGAACGTCCGGACTTTTCACACCATTTTTATCCTGCCTATCTGTGAAAATATCATGAAGCCGCTCCAGTTGAGTGGCCTGTCCTGACACGATTACATTAACATATCCATTTCGATTATTCGCAATGAGGTTCGTTGCGATCATATCAAAATGCTTGTTGAAGGCAGGCTGCTCCGTCATCCCATAGGAAATCGTCAACCTGTCGGAAAATGTTTTACCACCACCGAATTCAACAACAGAAAAATCTTCAATTAAACTTTTAAAAATCTCCGGATCTAAGTATAGCTCAGATGGTGGAGTTCTCTTCGTCTCACCCACAAGCCGTTCGAAATGAGCCGTTGCCTTTTCTAATTCTTTCTGCAGTCCAAGTTCGCAACTCTTCACATCAGTCATCCAAATAACAGAATCCTCAGGTATAAAACTAAAGAAGGCTTCCCAGCTTTCATGAAGAGTTTTATTCCCCACATTTGGCACTATCGTCGCTCTAGTTAGCTTGCTTACACTAAGCTGGGAAACGGGATTGAATTTACGAATGCTTTCTATCTCCTCTCCGAAAAACTCTATTCTATAAGGGTGGTCGAAAGAATAGCTAAAGACATCTACAATCCCGCCTCTCATTGCATATTGACCAGGCTCATAAACAAAATCCACTTTTTCAAACCCATACTCTATGAATACTTCATCTAAGAAGTCGAGAGTAAAGGAGTTGCCAATATTAATAGAAAATGTTTGTGCACTCAGCTCCTTTTTGGTAATCACCATTTCGCTTAAAGCGCCAGGGTAGCTTACGATTATACACCCTTCTCCACCTCTGTTTATTTCATTTAGGACTTCGGCTCTCTGTGCGATATTCGCATTCTCAGTTACCTCTTCCTGATATGGAACCCTTGCTGAACGGGGAAATAGAAAAACGGGTCGTGGATTTTCGACTAAGATTTGCTCTAAGTCGTTCATGAAGTATGCGGCCTGCTCCTTATCGTCAAACACGAATAAATGAGGTCTCTTTTTTACGCCTTCTTTCAGCTCTGTTTCCAATACTCCAGCGGCAATCAATGCAAGACCTGAGCCCACGACTCCTTTCAATTCAATCTTGTTAGATTTGTCCTTTAGTGCACGAAGTAATGTGCCAGTACGATTATCGCAGCTGTAAAAATTCAGAAGGTCGTCCGTTCTCATTAAGCGTTTTAAGAACGATAAAGATAAGCTTACTTTTCTGCTTGTTGAAACTTCAAAAATGCTTCAACTAAGTTTTTAGCTCCAACATAATACGGCACCCGTTGATGCAAATCTGTTGGAGTTTTTTCTAAAATCCTTCCATGATCATGAACGGCAAGACCACCAGCTTGTTCAGCAATAAATGCCAAAGGTGAACACTCGTAAAGTAATCTTAATTTTCCTTCAGGTTTATCATCGAGAGAAGGGTAGAGGTAGATCCCACCGTGAATAAGATTTCTGTGAAAATCAGAAACTAAAGAACCTATGTAACGGGCTCTGAAACCAGTATCAGTATTTTCTCTACACTCTTCAATAAATAATTTAGCTGGGTTTGAACATTTGCTAAGAAGAGCATCGTTCACAGAATAAATCTTTCCAACTTTAGGAAATTTCATAGCTGGATGAGATAGAAAAAACTCACCTACAGCTGGGTCAAGTGTAAATCCGTTAACCCCTGAGCCAGTTGTGTAAACTAACATTGTGGAAGAACCATATAAAATATACCCAGAAGCAACTTGTTCAGTCCCAGCTTGAAGGAAATCCTGCTTGGTTAAGGGTTTTCCCATTGGTGTTTTGCGACGTTGAATACTGAAAATTGTACCAATACTCACGTTAACGTCAACGTTCGAACTTCCGTCAAGAGGATCTATAAGCACGATATATTTACCGGTTTTTCCAAGGTCACCACATAAAATGGGTTCTTCTTGTTCCTCGGAACCAATTCCCGCAACTGATCTACCAGCAGTGAGAATCCTCATAAAAGTCACGTCTGCAAAAACATCTAATTTTTGCTGAGTTTCATCTTGAATATTTGTGGATCCCGCCTCTCCTAAAATACCTGCTAATCCTGCTCGGTTTACTTGGTGATTTACAATTTTAGAAGCAACTCCGATATCTGTTAGAAGTCTCGTAAGTTGGCCTGTGACAAACGGGAACTCCGCCTGACTATCCATAATAAACTCCCCAAAAGTTGTTGCCTTGCTCATTTCAAGTGCTTTTTTTTCGAGTCAAATAACTAAATAAATCTGATGTAAAGTTACGATAGCTAAGACGATGTAGGTATCAGTGCGATGGCTAGTATATGAAATTCTTTGGGGCTGAGTTGTTCAGCTCGCTTTTTCAAAAACTCTTTTGGGATTATTTCTTCAGCAAAACCTGCACTAGTTAATGCATTTCTAAGTGTTTTACGCCTTTGATTAAAAGCGCCTTTTACAACTCTTTTTAAGTGTAGAAAGGAACAGCCAGGGTCTATCATATCGTTTCTAAGTAGTCTGATAACTCCACTTTTCACTCTTGGTGGTGGATCAAATGCGTCCTCGTCAACTGTGAAGAGGTATTCTATATCGTAATAAGTTTGGAGTAAAACGCTTAAAATACCATAAGTACGAGAACCCGGACCTTCAGCTATCCTCTGCGCCACTTCTTTTTGAAACATCCCTACAAGCTCAGGAACTCGGTCTCGCCAATCGATTACTTGGAATAGAATCTGAGAAGAGATGTTGTACGGGAAGTTACCGGCTACAATAAAAGGCTTGTTGTTAGGGAAAGCCATGTCAGGGTTCCATGTAAGTAGATCAACTCCATGAACTCTCTCGGAAGGTAGCAACTCCTCTGTAACTAAAAAATCTACGCTTTCTGTGTCTAATTCAACAACGTGTATATCTAAATCCCCTCTCTCAAGAAGCGGTAACGTTAGCGCCCCTGTACCTGGCCCGACTTCTAAAACAGCATTACACCCGTTATGGCAGGTAATTGATTGAGCAATTCTATCGGCTATTCCCGGACCTATTAGAAAGTGTTGGCCTAAGTGTTTTTTTGGTTTAACCATTTTTCTCCGTTGTACACTTCCCTTCGAAAAGAACGGGAAGAATGGTCCTAAACGCAGCGGCTTTACTTCCCCATTTTTTATGAAAATCTGCTTGAAGAGCCGGGGCACAATCGGAATTGTAAGCATTGAACGCCTCTGGAGAGTAAGCCAAATACTGCACAGCGTAGGTTTCACCTCCCTGCTCATCACCCTGTACCCGACATAATTTATAGTCGCGAAAATGACCTGTCATCATTACAGCTGGGATGTGATCGTTAATCATGTATTCGAGCCATTCTTTTGCGCACTCTTGATTAACAGAAACGGTAATATTATATAAGATCATTGTTCAATAATTCCATCTTCATTCATCTCTCTAAATCTCTTTCGAGCTTGAATTACATGAAGAGATCCAGAATACTCAAAAATAATTCTCTCGTACAAATCCTTCGCTTTTACAAGATCATTTAACTCGTAGTCATAGATCTCGGCGAGTTTAAATAAAGCATCGTCACCAGTGATATCATCAAAATGTAGTTCTGCAACTTCAGAATAAAAATTCAGTGCTGATTCAATATCACCCTCTAAAATAGCTAAGTCACCCTTGGCAATTAAGATTTCATCTTCGAGTGCATGTCCAGGCCAAGTTGTTAAAATTGTGTCTAAAGTTAAAACTGCCGCGTGATTTTTTTTCTGCATAATAAGTAAGTCAGCGCGAGCATACATTTCCATAGGTTCGAAAATTGTATCTAAATTGAAGTTATCTGTGATTAATAAACTCAGGTCTATCGCATCATTGGAGATCAGTTTAGAAGTTGAAGCTTTTAAAGCGTCCAGTTGGGTTTGGGCCCAAGCAAAATCTCCTGTATAATAGCTTATCCGTGCATTTCGATACTTGGCTTCATGTCCGATAGGATCATCCTTAAAATCAAGTATAACTTGTGAAAACAATAGCGACGCATCCCAAACCAAATTTTCGAAGACATAGATATCTCCGAGTTCTAATTTGCAAGCTGCCGCGATTCGCTCATTTAACCCAGAGATTGCTAGGGCTTCCTCCATCACTTTGATTGCTTCATCTCCTCGGTCGAGATAAAAGGCTAGAATATGTGATTGATCTTTTAATAAAATTGCTGTCTCATCCATTACTCCAAGCTCTATGATGCTAGCGGAATAATCCTCTTCAAGCAATTCGAGCATCTCAATATTAATAGGGATTTGAGTTGTTAAATCATGGAATCTAATTTGCAGAAGTTCATTTCTTGCGATATAGAAATAGGGTGTGCCCGCACCTTTTGAAGCTACATATTTAAAGCAATCTACAGCGGTTGGCAAATCTTTATTCGCCGCGGCTGTGTTTCCTAATTCCATAAGGCCCACGCCAATTCCTCCAAGTCTCAAATCAATTGCTCTTGCATGTATAAAGGCTGATGCAAAATCTTTTATTTGTGTAAAATGCCAAACAAGCATCTCGGGATAAATATTGTCCTCTGGATATTTTGTGGCGGCTCGTAGAAGAGCAACTCTAACGAGTTCACCATTCTCGGGTTCGGTTTGCAACCTCAGATTCCGGTTTAAACTATTTTGAACTGTACGTAGATAATTTGGTTTTGTATGTAGGAGTTCTAAAAAACTCTCAACCATTCCCTGAAAATCGCGCCTCATTCCTTGAAGGTTAGCGAATTCATAATGAAAATCGATGGTTCCTAGGCCTTGAGCTTTCTGATACGTGGCGTAAGCCAAATCTAATTCGTCTAATTTAATGAAAGCATTCGCTAACCTCACAGCTTGACTTCTGCCTGGCTGAAGAAGCTCCAAGGCTTTGTCAAAAGCGGCTCGCGCATCCTCTGTCAGGTCAAAGTTTAAATACAGAGAGCCTAAATCTACGTATACGTTTGCTTTACTGTTTTTATGTGTTCTCCTGATTTTTGTTTTTACAAGACTTTCAGCGGCTTCGAAATCCTCCATTGCTAAGAGAGATTTGTAGTACATCTGATAAACGGTGTTTGTCTTGTTTCTTTTGTATATTTCTACAAGGTAAAGTTTTGCTTGCTCATAGCTCCCCTCGTTATAATAGAATTCAGCGAGCTCTAAATCTGTTTGGGCTTGAGCCCCACTATTAACCCATAACCCGAGAGCAAAAAGGGAAACTATATAAATAATAGTCCTCATATCTCTTCCCCAACTTTAACTACCCCTCTAGCCCACTGCCCTCTTTTCACCTCTAACAAGCTATCGATGGCTTCGCGTGAAGAGAAATCTGCTTCAAGCCCCAATCGAGCAAGTCTTAGAGTTTCTCTAATAACATCCTCGAGTTTTAAAACAGCTTTGAGTTCAATCTCAGCATTTCTTTTTATATAAACATCATCTATAGAATCACCTAAAGCATCTAGTTTGGCACCGGATTCAATGACATCTACTAATCCAGACACCTGTGTTTTACATCGTTCGATTTCCTTAAAAATCCCAGCAAATCTATTTGGGGAGTCCTTAAGATAACGATTTGCTTTTGAGAGTTCCTCAATAACCAGAGCATCAGATCTGACAAACACAACATTGCTATCAGAGCCGAGCCAAACCAAGTCCTTTTTCATCTCTAGCAACCGATCTCTTACTGAATTGATTGAATCAAGAGGTGCTTTTCTCACCAGTTCTTCCAAGTCCTCTAATTCTGTTAAAGCAGCATGTAAAGATAACTTTGTTTTATGATCACTACATCCAGATAGAAAACAAATCAAGCCGACGGATAACAACAATAATTGGATGATTCTTTTCATTTCCTAGATTTTAAATTCTATCGAATCCGAGGAATGGGACGAGTGTCTTAGGAATCTGGACCCCATCGGCATCCTGATGATTTTCAAGAAGTGCGGCGACAATTCTTGGAAGAGCGAGTGCAGAACCGTTCAATGTATGGACCAGTTGGTTTTTACCATCTGAGTCCTTAAATCGGCACTTAAGCCTATTCGCTTGGAAGGTCTCAAAATTAGAAACGGAGCTCACCTCTAACCATCTTTCTTGTGCAGCACTCCAAACCTCAAAGTCGTAAGTCATAGCTGCGGTAAAACCCATGTCCCCAGCGCAAAGTCTCAATATTCTAAATGGAAGCTCCAAAGCTTCTAGTAATCCCTTTACGTGATCTACCATAGAATCGAGGGTTTCAGCAGATTTGTCGGGATGTTGGATTTGGACTATTTCAACCTTATCAAACTGATGAAGGCGGTTAAGCCCTCTTACGTGCTTACCGTAACTACCAGCTTCACGGCGGAAGCAAGGGGTGTATCCGCAAAGTTTTATAGGCAGGTCCGAAGCGTTTTGTAAAGTATCTCTAAAGATGTTCGTTAGTGGCACTTCAGCAGTTGGAATCATATATAAATCATCCTCTGTCATGTGGTACATCTGACCTTCTTTATCCGGCAACTGTCCAGTACCAAATCCACTTTCAGCATTTATCATTAGCGGCGGGATGTACTCCGTATATCCCGCTTCATCAGCTTTGTTTAGGAAAAAGCTAATTAATCCACGCTGTAGCTTAGCTCCCTTGCCTTTGTAAAAAGGAAATCCTGCCCCGGTTACTTTTGCACCTAAATCGAAATCGATTAAGTCCTTTTCTTTTGCGATATCCCAGTGGGGTTTATTATGTTCCCCTAAATCTGGGAGATTCCCCCAACTGTATACCAATTCGTTATCTTCATCAGATTTACCTGCAACTACGAGATCACATGGAGTGTTAGGTAGGCTAGAAAGTATATCGCGAACCTCTTTCTCCAGCTCGGACATTTTTTCTTTAAGTTCGACCGAGAGCGTCTTAAGACCTGAAGTTTCTTGTTTTACAGCTTCCGCTTCTTCACGCTTGCCTTCTTTCATAAACTCTCCGATTTTGCGGCTAAGGATATTGCTTTGAGCTAAGGTGTCATCTAATTCTTTTTGAATTCCTCTACGATCTAAATCGAGAGAGAGGATACGGTCAACATTTTCAGTAGCATCGATGCCACGTTTTGCTAGACAAGTAATAACGCTGTCGCGTCTTTCACGTAAGTTGGTAAGAGTAAGCATTTATAAAGTCTAATTTCGGACAAATATGCCGGAATTGGGGTTAAAATTTAAATAAAAAAACTCCCGCCCCGAAAAGGGGACGGGAGTCCTTAAAGAGTTTATTTAGGAATAAATTCCTACTACGCTTCGCCTCCCGCAGGAACTACGGACACGAAGGAGCGATTATTACGTTTCTTGCGGAACTCTACTACTCCGTTAGTTAGGGCGTATAAGGTATGATCCTTACCGATTCCTACATTAGTACCTGGGTGGTGAGCTGTTCCGCGTTGGCGAACAAGAATGTTGCCTGCGATACAAAATTGACCACCGAAGATTTTTACGCCAAGTCGTTTCGACTGTGACTCACGTCCGTTCTTCGAACTACCTACACCTTTTTTATGTGCCATGAGATATGAGTTTTTCGGCTAGTGGCCGATTACGCTTCTTTTTTAACTTTAGTTTCCGCTGCTTCTTTTTTAGGAGCTGCCTTCTTTGCTGCCGCTTTCTTGATATCCGTTATACGAATTTCAGTTAGGTAAGGACGAAAACCGTTAAGCTTCTGATATCCTTTACGACGTTTTTTCTTGAAGACAAGAACTTTGTCTCCTTTTAAATGCCTCTCAATGGTGGCATGAACGGCTAGGCCGTTTATAGCTGGGGCGCCAACTGTTACGTCTCCCG
>JABISU010000254.1 GCA_018700255.1 Flavobacteriales bacterium
CATCAGGCTCAGAAGTATAGAGAGTATTTATAATCTCATCAACAAGTTCAAGAGTGCGCCATTGATTCCCCGTGTAAGCCTGTAGGTACGCAACGTGGTGACTGGGTTCATTACCATGTGCGTATTGACCTATAAGACCTGTGATATCTGGTTGATCTCTTCCTGAGGTAGCTGATGGAGCGCTGAACTGATTTTCGATTAAGGTAGTAAAAGGAGTGGTGCTTGTTGCTAAAGACTTCAATCCAGAAATATCATGAGGAGCAAAGAAGGTGTATTGCCAACCATTTGCTTCCGTATAATTAAAATTCACTTCAGTAGGGTCGAAATCAGGGGTCCAAGCTCCATCTCGCTTAGGCTGAATAAAACTCGATTCAGGATGTAGAATATTGCGCCACGGAAGAGCCCTCAAACGAAAGCGCTCCGAAATTGAATCTGCTTCAGCATTGCCTAAGCTCGATGCAAATTGAGCGATACAGGCATCGTCAAAGCAGTACTCAAGTGTTTTCGAAGTCCCTTCACTTTCTCGCTCGCTTGGTATAAACCCCAGCTCAGCGTAAATATCCAATCCCAAGTGTGCTGAGTCCGCAGCTTGAACCATAGCCTCTAAGGCAAGTTCTTCGTCAAATCCACTTATCCCCCAAGCTTTTGCATCTGAAATTACGGGTACACTGTGGTACCCTATCATACACCCAGTATAGTTTGCCGCTAATTCCCAAACAGGCAGTTGTCCACCTTCTTTATACATTCTAAGCATGGTCCTCACGAAATCTCGAGTTCTACCGGGCTCTATCCACGAAAGCAGTGGGTGTAATGATCGGAATGTATCCCAAAGCGAGAATACTGTGTATTGTAGCCCATCATCCTCGCCAAGCTGATGAACCTGCAAGTCCGTCCCGCGATATCTCCCATCTACATCGGATGCTACATTAGGTACTGTACATGCATGATAAAGGGAAGTGTAAAAAATCAATTGTTTATCCATATCCTCGTCATTCACAATTACTCTACTCAGTTGCTTATCCCATCTCGCTTCGTTTATGATTTTGTATTTTTCGAAATCTGAGTGGGGAGCTTCTGACTCAAGATTCTTAACAGCACCCTCGATATCGCAAAAACTTAGAGCGACCCTGACCGTTAAATCCGTAACTACTCCGAAATCCACAGCGAACACAGGAACGAATTCCATTTCTTGGTCTGTAATTTTTCCAGCCTTGTCAAACCCTGTAGCCTTAATTTCAGAAAGTTGGTCTCTCCAATCGAATTTCTTGTCGAATCTCATGGCAAAATAAACATGCTGCTCCTCAGCCCAATTTTCACTCAATCTATGCCCCACAATTGTGCTGTCATCAAGAGGGTAGATGCTGTAATGTATCAGCTTGTCTCGATGTTGTAAGTCAATAATCAATGTCAGCGTATCCGCGCTCTTTAAGCTGTATTTATGAATCCCAACTCGCTCAGTTGTGGTGAGTTGAGCTCTTAGGTTTTGGTCTTCTAAAACTACACTGTAGTACCCAGCATGCGCCTGCTCTGTTTCTTTGTTAAACCGGCTTTTGTATCTATCCCTCCACGCTTTCTGCCCACCAGCAAATTGTGTGCAAGGCATCAGTAAAATATCACCGTAGTCACTCACTCCTGTACCCTGTAAATGTGTGTGACTGAACCCGTAAATAACAGAGTCACTGTTGTGATATCCACCACATCCATCCCAACCATCAAGTCGCGTATCCGGACTCAGCTGCACCATTCCAAAAGGTGATGTCGCACCTGGATACGTGTGTCCATGTCCTCCAGTTCCTATCATGGGATCCACTTTTAAATGAAGGGGCGAACTCTGTGTAATAGTTTTCTGTTCTTGCCCCGAAACCAATTGAGATGTCAAAACGCTTGCGATAATAAATAAATATCTAATCATATTAGCTAGGTTTACAGACGTTGCAGTCCATTCTGTTGTGTATCCCGAAGTGCATAACGGCGGGACGACTTGGCGAAGTTAATTGTTCAAATCTCACCCTCAATTCCTGTGGTAAGGCTAGTTTGGTCAGAACGTTACGTGAAGTTTTACACTGCTTAAAATTCTCTCCTGCGATTTTCGCTTCTTGAACGCAATCATCTCCTTCCACCACTTTAGTCCAAACCTCTTCGCGTACCTCACCACCCCACATTCGATCTCTCGAATACACAGTCTCCAACTCTTCCCAAAGCACCTTGGATTCTCTTTCGCTAAGCTGCTTTATATCTCCCACTTCTGTATTGTTAACCCAATCCTGAACAGCATCAATAAATGGATCTCTATTTTCTATAAAATCAATTTCACTCCACTGAACCCATCTTGACGGTTTTATGGGGCGAGATCTAAAGGCATATTCCTCATCCATTACAAACCTGCACGTGGAAATCATCACTTTCAGTCCAGACTCAGGAAGATTTCTTTCTATGGCATCGCCAAATGTGCCAGTGTTTGGCCCATTACATGACTCCCCTAAGACCATCCCTCTATCAAGTCTATTAAACTCACTAACAAAAGAGACACTTGCAGATGAAGAAAGCCCATCTATAAGAACCACGACAGGTCCATCAAAGACATTGCCCATTTCTAACTTCATCCCTGCAGGCCTTATAGTATCTAGTTCTCCAATCTCCAGTTCTGCCAATCTTTTAATTTCAATCATCCCATTTTCTTCATTCCCCCATCTATCAACTATCCACCTCACCATCCCACGATATCTGTCCCGATTTAACTCAGCTGATTCTTTACTCTGCCTTTTAATGTACGCCACCGGAATTTTTATTTCTTCCTCTGTCAAATAGTAAAAGACTTCTGCCATTCTATAACCAAGCCCTCCTAGGTTGCCCCTAAGGTCTACCACCAAACCTTTTATTCCCCACTCATCTCGGTGCTTATCTATCTGCTTAAACCCACGATTCAATTCCCTAAAATATCTCCACCCCGAGCCCGACATAAACGAACCTATTTCGAGCCGCGCCACTCCATCATCAAACTCCCAGTTCAATCCCGTATCAAGTTTATCTCTTCTATTCTTATTCCACTTAGATATTTTAAGTTTCTTCCTAAAAGGATAATCCAACCCATTAATCGTCGTTACTCGCTTCGAATCTTTCACCATAGCGCTCGCCATGGGCAATATCATATGCTCAGCGATACGCACACGACTGAGCCACGCCTCACCCTCTTGAGGTGAAATCGTCTTAGCATGGTCAAAAATTTCAGCGATAGGCAAGTCGTTAATCGTGGTGATCTTAGTTCCAGGCGCTATCAATCCTTGTTCATCATGCTTTACATATACATCACCGTCTATGCTAGTGAGCGTGAGCGTGTTCACCCCCAAGTGCCCCATTTCCTCTCTAGCCCAAACCCCAAGCGATATCATCGTGTGGCTGTCCTTCAGCACCCCTAGCATTGAACCTACAGCAAGCGTCATCGCTAATTCATTTCCTCCTTCAGCAACATCCTTCTTGGCTTTTTCGCAAGTTGCATCCCATTCTCCCTCATTTATTCTGGCAAAGGGTAGGGGGTGTAATTTTTCAACCCAAACTTTTAAAGTATCTAAATCTCTCAGATATCCTTTTGTTGTGTTTGATGTGTCTTTTAAGTCCAAACAGTAAGTTGATTCCGTAAAACATTCAAACGCTCGTACATTAGTCATCGTTTCTACATCAGGCATATCACCCTCAGCTCCCAGCATCAGTAACACTGATAAAAACAAATACATCATCACACCTTAAGCTTAATCCGCAGATTGATCGAGCATCTTAACCATAGTTAGGATGGTGGCGATAGCTACGGTTTCTCCTGTTTCGTCATAAACATCGACGAGGTACTTGACGATACCCTTAGAGATATCAGAAGGCTCTCGACGTTCTTGTGCAATTTTTTCTTTAACTGTGAGGCGAACTCCAATTGTGGCGCCTGGATAAACAGGCTTCGTGAAACGACATTCTTCGATTCCGTAATTGAGAAGGACTGGTCCTTTTTGTGGATCGACAAAGAGGCCGGCTGCTTTACTGAGGATGAAATATCCGTGGGCAACACGCTGCTCGAATAACGTTCCCTCTAGTGATGTGGAATCAACGTGGGCGTAGAAGTTGTCGCCTGAGACGTTAGCGAAATTAGATATGTCCGCTTCTGTCACTGTATGCTTTGCCGTAGTCACGGTTTCTCCTATTCGTAATTCTTCGAAGTGCTTTCTAAATACGTGGGGCTTAGACTCGGGTTGAGCAGCTCCGGGTTGGAATTGCTCGGTGATAGCAGTTAGCATGGAGGGGTGACCTTGTATGGCCGTTCTCTGCATGTAGTGTCGAATTCCTCGGAGTCCGCCCATCTCCTCACCGCCACCAGCTCGACCTGGTCCGCCATGAACAAGTAGTGGGAGCGGAGATCCGTGTCCGGTACTTTCTTTTGCGCACTCACGATCAAGAACTAGAATACGTCCATGCATGCTTGCTGCATTTCTAACGAACTCAGTAGCTACTGATTGGTCGTGGGTGGTTATGCTACAACAGAGTGAACCCTTTCCTTTTTTAGAAAGGGCGACAGCCTCCTCTACCTTATTATAGGACATAACAGAACTCACTGGGCCGAAGGCTTCGATTTCGTGCACGTTTACAGCATTAGAGGAGTCTTTTACACGTAATAGTATAGGACTCATAAAGGTTCCTACTTCTGCACTTGCTCCGACTAGCGATAAATCTGAATTAGAAGTTGAGCCAAAAACGATATCAGATTCAGAACTCAATTTCGAGACCTGAGAAATGACGTCATCTCTCTGAGAACAACCCACAAGCGCACCCATCCTAACACCTTCAACTGATGGATCTCCGATTACTGTCTTCGAAAGTTGTGCAATTAAAGATTCCTGGAAGGCATCAATGTGGGGTTCTGGCACGAGGATACGACGGACGGCGGTACATTTTTGGCCTGCTTTAACAGTCATCTCCTTGCGAATCTCCTTGACAAATAGATCAAATTCAGGTGTGCCAGGCCCCGCGTCCGGTCCTAAAATCGCAGCATTCAACGAATCCGCTTCTAAATTAAAAGGCACGGAGTTCTCAATAATTTGAGGATGTACCTTTAAAGCACGCCCAGTAGAAGCCGACCCAGTGAACGTCACTACATCACGTTCATCGACGAAATCCAGAATATTACGAGCAGAACCACAGACTAGTTGAAGCGCACCTTTAGGTAGTATGCCACTCGCATGAATCTCTCTAACCATAAATTCCGTCAGGTAAGAAGTCACTGTCGCAGGCTTAACAATAGCAGGTACTCCTGCTAAGAGATTCACCGCAATTTTTTCAAGCATACCCCAAATCGGGAAATTGTATGCATTAATATGTATAGCTACACCTTCTTTAGGTACAAGTATGTGATGCCCTCCGAAAGTTCCTTCTTTAGAAAGTGGAATAAAATCACCATCAACAGCGAAAGATGTGTCAGGTAGCTTGCGTCTAAGCGAAGCGTTTGCAAACAAATTCCCTATTCCACCCTCAATATCAATCCAGCTATCAACCTTTGTAGCACCGGTTGCAGAACTCACTTTATAGAAGGAATCTTTTTTAGAATGAAGGTGAAGCGCCAAGGCCTTAATCATTCGTCCTCTTTCCTGGAAAGTCATTTTACGTAACGCGTGCCCACCTGTTTCCCTTGCAAAATCATACATTTTAGCGATATCTAGCCCCTGGGTAGACGCGGTAGAAATAGCTTCTCCTGTAATCGCGTTATATAAGGTACTCCCATCATCACCACCCTCAACCCATCTATCCGCCACTAAATTCCCTAACTTTTTCATGTTATTTGCTTTTCTCGATGCAAGTTAGGTAAGAGAAGATGATAGTTGAGATTCATCTAAAGGTTAACTTTTCTTAATTTATCAAGTATTTAAACTTTTTTTATTGTTCCTAAATCTATGTGCAACCTTTTGCGTTATGTAACGTCTTACCTATGAATAACAATATAATAACGTGTATTCATCGACAATAATTACAGGTTCATCGAACAATAATTTACAAACTCCTTTAAAAAGGATTATGTTTTTAGAGAAGAATGTCCTATCTTTATGCGCAAGTCTGATGAAGACTTTATATAAAATTGAAAAATAAATAATTAAGATAATAATAAACCCATTCAAATGAAGAATCTTTTTGCAATGACAGCAGCCCTTTTAATGGGCTTCGGAGCTAGCGCTAACAACGTAGAGTTGGTAGTTGAAGCTGTAGACAATGGAGGAGTTGTACCTGGAAACACATACCGTGTTTACGCAGTACTTCCTTCAGCACAACACTCACTTCACGCGATTTTCGCTGCTGAAGAGCACGTGTTAAATGTAGCAACAACTGGATCTTTCTTCCAGCACCAGTACGGATCTTCGTCTTCACTTGACGTGAACGAAGCGATTGTAGGTATTGATCAAGGTCTAGCTTTTGATAGCTGGGTAACTGTAGGAGCTGATAACAGCGAGAACAATAACCTATGGACTATTGGAATTGATTACACTAACTTCTTAGCTGGTAACGAGCTTACTGTTACTGACGGAGCTTGGTTTGTAGTTCCTACTGATGTTCAAGCTGCTGCTGAAGTTGGTAACAAGGTGCTTCTTATGCAACTTACAACTGACGGAACTGCTACTGGAGTTCTTAACCTACAAGGCCGTGATGGCGAAGGTGGAACTTGGAGAGCTCACGACTTGACATTCTCTACTACAGACGCTCAGGTTTTCGGATGTACTAACGTAGATGCTGCTAATTACAGTTCTGACGCTACTTACAACGACGGTTCTTGTGAAGGAGCTGCTACTGATGGTCTTACAGGTATCGCTAATGATTCTAAGTTCAACGTGTTCCCTAACCCAGTATTCGAGTCTTCATTCTCTATGCAGTTTGACACTGAGTTAGTATTAGGTGACCAAAACATCATCATTGAAGCTACTGACCTTACAGGTAAGATTGTTCTTACTTCTGAGTACAGCCAGCAAGATGTTGTAGGTGGTAACCGTCTTGTTATCAAGCACGCTCTAGCTGCTGGTACTTACACATTGACAGCTGTTCATAAGGACTTCTCTCAAGCAACTAACTTCGTTGTTACTCGCTAAGAGTATCGCTAAGTAAGTTTCGAGAAAATCTTTTAGAAACATCTTATTTAAAGAGGGAACTTTCGAGTTCCCTCTTTTTTTATGCGCTATTTTTGATGTAATAATTATACATAGGTTTAATAAACGTTTTACTGATGAATAACCGACTTGTTAATCAATTGGCTTGCGCAACGGCGCTTGTTTTCATACTCGTA
>JABISU010000135.1 GCA_018700255.1 Flavobacteriales bacterium
GCTTCTTGTCGCCTCCCATATAGCTGGTTATATCTCTGGCTGATCCACGGCGAGATGGATAATCTCTATCGAACTCCTGCTCAGCGAGGAATTGAACAAATGTGTTTAGACCTTCGTCCATCCAAGTCCACTGCCGCTCGTCAGAGTTGATGATCATAGGGAAGAAATTGTGACCCACTTCGTGTATTATTACTGAGATCATCCCGTGCTTCGTGCGTTGTGAATACGTCCCATCCTCAGATGGACGCCCCCCATTGAAGCAAATCATAGGGTACTCCATTCCTATCCATTTAGTATGAACAGATATCGCTACTGGGTAAGAGTAGTCTATCGTGTACTTAGAGTAGGTACGAAGGGTTTGGGCTACAGCTTTCGTACTATACTGCTCCCAAAGAGGATTGCCTTCCTTTGGGTAAAAACTCATTGCTAAAGGGCGGTATTTCCCTACAGGAACCGTCATAGCATCCCAAATGAACTTACGGCTGGTTGCAAATCCGAAGTCTCTAACATTTTTTGCTGTAAACACCCAAGTCTTGAGTCCCTTTTCCTTAGTCTTCTCAGCCTCGCGAGCCTCCTCCTCAGTTACGATAATAACAGGGTGATCAGTTGTTACCTTAGCCAGTTCAAATCGCTTTCGCTGCTTCGCTGTAAGAACCGTTTTAGGGTTCGTAAGTTCTCCTGTAGAAGCTACTATGTGGTCCGAAGGAACTGTTATTGCTACTGTATAATCTCCAAAGCAAAGTGTAAACTCTCCCGATCCTAAGAACTGCTTATTTTGCCATCCTTCGTTGTCTGAGTAAACAGCGAGTCGTGGAAAGAATTGAGCAATTGTGTAGAGATAATTGTCGTTCTCTTCGAAATGCTCATATCCTGAACGACCACCAATCTCCATACGGTTGTTAATATTGTACCACCAGTCAATGCTGAACTTAAAAACTCCACCTGACTTTAGAGGGCGAGGAAGATCCACGCGCATCATCGTTTTATTAATTGTGTAGCTCAGTGGTTTTCCAGCAACATCTTTAACGCTCTCAATATTGAACCCTCCTTCGAAAGTAGGTTCGAGCTTATTTACTGTTCTAAAACTTTCGCGATCTCCCCAATAATCCTCACCGATTTTGTGGGAGTCTGAGTCTTTAGAGCGAACGTTTTGGTCCAATTGAACCCAAAGATAACGTAGCGCATCTGGGCTATTGTTAGTGTAAGTAATCGTTTCAGACCCATCGATGCGCTGAGTATTGTCATCTAAAGTGATGTGCATGTCATAATCAACCTGCTGCTGCCAGTATTCATGGCCGGGAGCACCTGAAGCTGTGCGATACACGTTGGGAGTCGGAAGTTCTGTTCTAAGCTGTCGAAACACATTCGTGTTGGTGCGGCTGATTTCTTCTTGCTGAGCATTGGCAGGCGCCGTCATGCAAAGAGCTGATATTACAGCAAATGCAAGAGTAAGTATGCGAATTTTCATGTTGTTTATTCTAATTGAGAACCGCAATTTACAGCTATCTGCAAGAGATGCCATAAATAAAAAGTCATAAGATTGTCGTAATATTAGCCTAAAGCCGTTTTTGCACTACTCCAATACTCTTCCATTTCCTTGAGAGGCATTTCTCCTAGATTCTTTCCATCTGCTTTTATGGATGCCTCAAGATGTTTGAAACGCTTAATAAATCTTCGATTAGTTCTCTCAAGAGCTTCATCGGGATTCACGTCTAAAAACCTTGAATAATTAATCAAAGCGAAAAGAACATCGCCAAACTCGTCTGCTATACGGTCTGATTTGTTTTCCACCTCATATGCAAGCTCACCTAACTCCTCATTCACCTTATCTAGGACTTGCTCTGCGTTATCCCAATCAAACCCCACTCCCCTCACCTTATCTTGAATTCTGAAAGCTTTTACAAGACTAGGAAGTGATCGAGGAACGCCTTCTAGAACAGATCTATTTCCCTCCTTTAGCTTGAGCTTCTCCCAGTTTGCTTTTACTGTTTCCTCATCATTTGCCTCTACATCATCATATATATGGGGGTGTCTAGAAATAAGTTTGTCAGAAATTGAATTGAGGGAGTCGGCTATATCCCAACCTCCATCCTCGACGGGTATTTCAGATCCTAGTTTTGCATAAAAAACCATGTGGAGAAGTACATCTCCCGTTTCCTTTTTAATTTCCTGAACATCTGCGTCTATAATAGCATCTGCCAATTCATATGTTTCCTCGATAGTGAGGTGACGGAGAGACTCGAAAGTTTGTTTTTTATCCCAAGGACATTTTTCACGTAACTCATCCATGATATCTAAAAGTCGTCCGAAAGCTGCTAGTTTTTCCTCACGTGTATGCATGGTGCGAAGATATAGTTTTTGCTGAAGTTTAAATGCTTGGTAAAGATTGAAATTAATCCATGAATATAGAACTTCAATATGTAAATTTGCAATATGGAATGGAAAGTTATTCTCTTGTCTATAGGATTAATCGGCATCGCATTTGCTGGCATCGCAATTAAATTACTCCTTAAAAAAGATGGGGAATTTGCTGGCACTTGTGCTAGTAACAATCCAATGTTCCAAGATGAAAGCGGTTCTTGTAGCGTATGTGGAGCAAGACCTTCTGAGCAATGTCTTAATGAAGAAGAAGCTTCTAAAAAGGCTTAGTATAGCCAAGTTATTTTCTCACTCCATCCTGGAGTAGTCCAGAACTCAAATTCTGATTCTGAGCCTTCTTTATTCATGATGAAGAGAGCTTCAAGCGGCAGTCCCGATCTGACTTCTCTCATCTTCTCAATAAATTCAACACCATCTTCTGGTCCAAGAACCATACAAGCAGTAGCATAGGCGTCTGCTATTGCAGCAGAATTAGCTTGAATAGTCACACTTAATAAGCCATTGTAAGATGGATATCCAGTTCGTGGATCTAAAGTATGTGAGTACTTAATCCCATTTACTTCAATAAATTTTCTATAGTTTCCACTCGTACATACTGCAGCATCTTGAACATCAATGATTGCTTGTAGGGGCCTACTACCATCTACAACATCCTGAGCAATGGGCTTATCCACGGCTATTCTCCAAGCCATACCATTCTTATTCTGCCCTATACACCTCACCTCTCCACCTAGCTCAACCATTGCGTCTTCAATCCCTGCATCTACAAGCAAATCGATTAGCATATCCACAGTATATCCTTGGGCTATAGCATTAAAATCTAATTGCGAACGGCCATCACCTTTGCTGATATGTGACTCTACATATTCAGTCCTAGTCTCAATATCATCAAAATCAATATTCTCCGTTCTAAATCCCACAAACTCCATTACGCTGTCAACATCCGCTGTATCGACAGTTTCAACATGATTTAAACCAAACCCCCACAAATCAACCAACGGCTTAACCGTTGGATCGAATGCTCCATCAGAGTCTCTGTGTATTTCCCAAGACATATCCCATAGCACAGTCCAAATCTTAGTATTATCATAAAACCTGAAAACCGTATCCTCGCGGGAGAAATCATTGATTTGAGAAATCCTTGAATCTTTACGCCAAGTATTCATTTCACTGTCCATTACCTCGAACAACGAATCAACTGAATACTGAGAAACTGAATGTTCGCTTACATACTTAATCACATATGTCGTCCCTTGAGCCTTACCAGAAATAATTTTCTCTTCGGCTATTGAACTACAACCTTCTAAAAACAAAAAAGCCAACACACTAGCGACTGTTACAGTCGTTCGCATATTGACATTTAAGATAGTTGTCATAATTAATTACCCTCCGAAATCATCAAAAGCAACGTTCTCATCAGGGATACCCCAATCGTCAGCCATTTTAATAACCGCTTGGTTCATTAAAGGTGGGCCACAGAAATAAAGTTCGATATCCTCAGGAGCTTCATGTCCTTCAAGGTGGTACTTGATAACTGCATTATGAACGAATCCAATAAATCCATCTCCATCAGTATCTTTATCATCCTTCTTTTCCACCCAGTTGTCCTCTGGAGCTGGTTCAGAAAGAACTACGTGGAATGTGAAATTCGGAAACTCCTTTTCAATTTTCTTGAAGTCCTCCAAATAGAAGAGCTCACGTTTAGAACGTCCTCCGTAGTAAAATGTAACCTTCCTACCAGTTTTCGCAGTGTGGAAAAGATGAAATAGGTGCGAACGCATAGGCGCCATTCCAGCACCACCACCAATATATAGCATTTCAGCTTCTGAGTCCTTAATAAAGAATTCCCCATAGGGACCAGATACATTGACTTTATCGCCGGGTTTCTGATTAAATACATATGACGAACAAACTCCTGGATTTACTTGCATCCAATCATTCCGCTCTCTATCCCATGGCGGTGTAGCAACACGAATATTCAGCATAACGATATTCCCTTCTGCAGGGTGATTTGCCATCGAATAAGCTCTGACAATTGGCTCGTCGTTTTTCATTTTTAAATCCCATAGACCAAATTTATCCCACTCAGTCTTAAACTTCATTGGCTCATCATGGTGATCCGGGTGAGCGGTAACATCGACATCTTTAAAGTCAACTTCAACCTCGGGAACATCAATTTGGATATATCCACCAGCTTCAAAATCTAGAGATTCACCCTCAGGAAGCCGAACAACGAACTCTTTAATAAAGGAAGCAACATTGTAATTAGAAACTACTTCGCATTCCCATTTCTTAACTCCGAAAACCTCTTCCGAGATTTGTATATCCATATCCTCCTTCACTTTCACTTGACATCCTAGTCGGAAGTTGTCAGCTATTTCTTTTCTTGAGAATGACGGCTCCTCAGTAGGCAGAATCGACCCTCCTCCCGAGTGAACCTGACAAACACACTGTGAACAAGTGCCTCCTCCGCCGCAAGCTGAAGGAAGAAACACCCCCTTATTACTCAATACGTTTAAAAGAGTTGAACCACCTTCAACCTCAATCTTCTTTTCCTTATTGATTGTGATTGTTATGGCGCCACTAGGTGTGAGTTTGGCCTTTGCAAAAAGAAGCAAACTCACTAACATTAGTATTAGAAGCAGGAAAAATCCAATTGCTAAAAAAATAGTAGTAGTCATAATCTATCAGATTTCAATTCCCATAAAACTCATAAAAGCAATGCCCATGAGACCTGTAATAATATAAGTAATACCTAATCCTTGTAACGGCGCTGGGACATTTGAATAACGGATTTTCTCACGAATCGCAGCTATTGCAACAATAGCAAGCCACCATCCTACTCCACTTCCTAAGCCAAATGTTGTCGCCTCTCCTATTGAAGGATACTGACGCTCTTGCATAAATAGTGCACCACCTAAGATCGAACAGTTTACAGCTATAAGTGGCAGGAAAATTCCAAGAGCCCCATAAAGAGCTGGAGCAAATTTCTCAACAATCATCTCAACCAACTGTACCATAGAAGCGATTACCGCGATGAACATAATAAAGCTTAAAAAACTGAGATCAACAGTAGCAAAATCAGGATCTAACCAAGACAAAGCTCCCTCTTTAAGAACGTAGTTTTCAAGCAAATAGTTAATCGGCACCGTAATACCTAAAACGAATATGACTGCGAGCCCCAGACCATTGGCAGTTTTAACGGTTTTTGATACCGCGAGGTAAGAGCACATGCCTAGGAAGTAGGCAAAGATCATGTTCTCTACAAAAATACCTTTTACGAAAATGCTGAAATATTCCATTAGTCCTCAATTAAAGCTTCGTTACGTGATCTTTGGATCCAAATAATTACTCCTACTACGACAAGTGCCATAGGGGGTAAAATCATCAAGTTGTTGTTTTCGTAGAATCCTCCCGACGAAATGAACCAATCTTGTGGAAGGAACTTCACTTGGCCCATTCCAGGAAGCGATATAGCCCCTGAGCCAAATACCTCACGAACAATAGAAACAGCAAGAAGTACCCACGCATATCCCATTCCATTTCCAATAGCATCTAGAACAGATGGTCCTGGTTTATTTGCTAGGGCGAAGGCTTCAAGCCTTCCCATAATAATACAGTTCGTAATAATCAGACCTACAAAAACCGAAAGCTTCTCGCTAATATCAGGCTGATAAGCTTTTAGAACCTCATCCACAATAATTACAAGTGCCGCTATTACTACAAGTTGAACAATGATTCTAATACGGTCCGGAATAAGATTTCGCAGTAACGAAACTATTACGTTACCTCCTATCATTACAAATAGTACTGACAAGCTCATTATCACAGCTTGTTGAAGTTGAACAGTAATAGCCAATGCAGAGCATATACCCAGAACTTGGATCGTAATGGGATTAGAATCCCCTAGAGGATCTTTAAGAAGCTTGCGATTCTTCTTGCTAAATAATGACTCCCTTTTTGGAGTAATTGCTGACTTTTCAGTACTCATTATTGTTTGCTTGAATTAGTTACTGATTCGAAATAGCGCTGATAGATAGAGATAGTCCTATCAATCATTTCTCCTACTCCAACAGATGTGATAGTACCTCCAGTAATACCATCAACACTATTAATATGGGTGTCACTTCCACCCTTTAAGATGGTGAAGTAAGGACTTAAATCTGCGATTTCCTTACCCTTGAACTTATCAGAGAAAAAGTTCTCCTTTATCTCCGCTCCTAAACCTGGAGTCTCTCCTTTATGATCGAACTTTGCTCCGTAGATTGTTTTCATGTCGCTTTCAAGTGCAACAAAACCCCAAATCGGGCCCCAAAGTCCAGAACCAACAACAGGAATTACATATATTTTTTCTCCTTCTTTTTCGCATATATAAAGTGGGAAGCTAAGTTCTGATGGTGGTCTTTTGCTTCTGTAGTCCTTCTTCACATCTAAATTAAATGGATCTGAGGAATCTGCCGGATCAACATCTCCAGTTGAAACATAAAGCACATTACCTTCAGAATTAAGAGACAACCTCTCCTTCACGTATGTAGGGAAATCTGCTTTCGCCTCGACTCTAGTTGTAGAAACACCAAGAGCTCCAAGAATATCTACCATTTGCTTATCCGCAGCATTCTTCTTCTGAAGGGGCTTAAGAGACAGCGAAGTGTATGCGAGAGCTGTACCTACTATTAACACCATGATAATGGAAAATAGGTATGTATATCCTGTGTTGTTTTTATCAATTGCCATATCAAATATTCTGAAGACGCTTTTGACGACGGTTAATGTTTGCTTGAAGAACGTAGTGGTCAATCATTGGAGCCATTACATTCATAAATAGAACGGCCATCATCACTCCCTCAGGATAAGCTGGGTTGAACACCCTTATCATTATTGACAAAAATCCGCCAAGAAAACCGTAGATAAGCTTTCCTGTGTTCGTTGATGCAGCTGTAACAGGATCAGTGGCCATGAATACCATACCAAACATGAAACCACCTATTACTATTTGGTGTAAAGGAGCAAGAGTCATGAATGCATTCATTCCCATAAGGTTGAATAGAAATCCCATAAACAGGCCTCCCGCAAGGAACGAGGCCATGATGCGAAAACTTCCAATTCCAGTAGCAATAAGAATTACCGCTCCTATGAGAATCGCTATAACCGAAGTCTCTCCAATTGAGCCTGGAATGTTTCCTATAATACAGTTGTGAAGTGAGAACATCCCTCCGTCAGCGAACAGGCCCATAATACCTTGGACTGCGGGGGTGTCAATTACTTTCCCAACTGTTCCTGCCAGCTGCCCAAGAGCAGTAGCTCCCGTATGACCATCAACCAACAGATCTGCTCCTTTACTCGATGCAACATCGTGAATCCAAATCTCACCTGACATCTGCTTCGGGTAAGCGAAGAAGAGGAAGGCTCTTGAAGTAAGAGCAACGTTTACAATGTTCATTCCTGTACCGCCGAAAACTTCTTTTCCTATAATTACAGCGAAAGCAACAGCTGCAGCGACCATCCATAGAGGCACATCTACCGGCATAATGAGTGGTATGAGCATTCCTGAAACAAGGAAACCTTCGTTAATTCCGTGACCGCGTTTGGCAGCAAAGTAAAATTCAATTCCAAGTCCGACTCCGTAGCTTACGACAATTAGCGGAATAACTTTCATTGCTCCTACCAACATTTTTTCTAACAGATCGGCCTCTTGACCTATACTTGCGAAGTATTGGTCTCCAATGTTCCATGTTCCAAAAAGGAGAGCTGGAATAAGTGCCACAATAACTAAAAACATTGTACGCTTAAGGTCGATACCATCTCGAATATGTGAACCTGATTTGGTTACGTGACCTGGCGTAAATGTAAATGTCTCAAGTGAATCGAATACCACCCAAAACTTCGACAACTTTCCTCCTTCCTCGAAATGGGGTTTAACAGATTCAATGAGTTTATGAAGTACTTTCATGGTTAACCGAGTTCGTTTCTTAGGTTATCTAATCCTTCGCGTACAAGTTTCTGTACTGGAATCTTAGAAGTACATCCGTACTCACAAAGAGCAAAGTCTTCAGGTGCAACTTCGTAGATGCCAAGTTTCTCCATAGAGTCTATATCATTTACGATAATTGACTTGATGAGGTGCTGAGGATAGATATCCATGGGAAATACTTTTTCATATTCGCCAGTAACAACAAAGGCTCTCTCCTCTCCTCCCATATTTGTATCAAGTGCCCACTCCTTGCTCTTTGGCATTAACCAAGTTGGGAATGATTTAGATAATGAAAAACGTTTTAATCCCAAACCCAACCATCCTTCTGTAAGGAGAAATTTAGGCTCACTACCTTCAGCAAGAAGAGCAATAGCAGAGTGAAAAGCCCCTATGTAATCGTCCTTTGAAATTTGATCTCCTGTCAGCGGACTTCCTGAAATCACTCTGACGGAATCACCGTTACTAGCTGTTGCAGGAACATCTACTATGCTAGAAACAGAAGCTCCTGCAAGGGTTTTTACGTGCTGAGGTGTGGCGCATTCAGATCCACCAACTGCCACAACTTTCGTGGGGATATACTTGCCTGAAGAGAGCATCGCCCCCAGGTTTGCAACGTCTTGGTATCCTATAGTCCAAACCACCTCACCCTTACTCAAAGGAGCCGTATGATGAAGCTGAACCCCAACATTTCCCGATGGGTGAGGACCTTCAAATTCAGTTATTTCACAGTTCCTAACTCCAGCAAGTGTAGAGTCTGAGTTTTTTATCCCTAAATGCACTCCACTCACACCAACTAATTTAGCCAATGCGTCAATTCCATTCTGGAAATCTGACATTCTGCCTTCTAAAGCAATAGAAGTAGAAGCTGCTAATGGTGATGAGTCAAATCCACTTACGTGAATAGATCTTGGAGAGTCTTCTGGATTTGCTATAACATCAAATGGACGTTGTCGGAAATATGGGAACATCCCTCCTTCTAAAATCCGAGATAGAATCGTGTTCTTATCAGATTTATCCACATCTAAAACACCGAAATCTCTATATATGTTGTTTTCTGACGCTTCAATTTCAACGGCAAGGATGCGTCTTTTCGCCCCTCTAACGATTTCCTTAACAGTTCCAGCAACGGGGCTAGCAAACTGCACTGAAGGCGTTTTCTTATCGTAATAAATACACGAACCGGCTTCAACCACGTTGCCTATGCGAACGCAGAGTTTAGGTATAACACCTGTAAAATCAGGCGGTTTGACAGCATACATGCTCGCAGATGGAGCAGATGTTACTGAGTCTGCAGGGCGACCACACAGTCGAATGTCGACCCCTTTTTTAATCCGTTGTTTACGGCTCATTCCATTAGAATTGATTCAATTCGGGGCGCAAATATAATGCCCTTGGTCTTGAATTTATAGTCTGTTGTCAAAACATAAGTTCGAGTTACGAACTTTGGGCTATGAGTTATTGTAAAAACAGCAGCATCACAGCCATAATTATTATTTTTTCTTCTGTGAATGTATTGTCTCAATTCGTGGGCTTGAATGAAACCTCAATAGGCCTTGCATCCGTGACCCTACACCCTATAGACTTACCCATATCTCCCCCGTTCGTGCCACTCCAAGGAGGAGTTCTAACACTTGGCTTTGACGACTTAAGAGCTGACTACACAACATATTATGTCCGCGTCAAACACTGTACTCACGATTGGTGGTACAGCGACTTGCACCCAAGCGAATACATAGACGGATTTTTCGATGTGGTTCTAGATGAGATGGAGGACAGTTTCGGAACCAAAGTGAATTACACCCACTATACAACAGACATTCCGCGAGATGATATGATACTTACGCGAAGTGGCAATTATGTTTTAGAAGTTTTCACACCCGAAAACCCAGATGAGATTGTTATTTCAAGACGATTTGTACTATTCGAAGACCTTTGCTTTGTTGAGGCCGAGGTTCGAGAACCTGCAGATGTAGCCCTTCGCAGAACTCACCAAGACATAAA
>JABISU010000151.1 GCA_018700255.1 Flavobacteriales bacterium
GCATCACTGGCCTCCTGAAATTTCACTCCTTCGGCACCACGTTCCAATTCTCGCTCGTAGTTCCTAAGAGCTATTACAGCAGGATTGTCGCCTATATATAATGTATCAAGAAGAGTTGCTGCCGTATCTAGATCTGCTTCTTGTTTCAAATAAGAATAACGAATACCCCCCGCAAATGCTATACGCCCCTTATCTGCTGGCTCAAGATCACAGAGTGTGCGCATAAGCGTGCTCTTTCCTGTACCGTTGCGAGCGACAAGTGCCACCCTTTGGCCTTTACCTATTCCGAATGTAAGATTATCAAAGAGTTGACGCTCTCCGTACCTTTTCGAAAGTCCTTCAACCGATAAAACGTTCTTTTCTGCCATGTTCGCAAGGTAGGTAGCATGATGTTAGTTAGCGCTCTAGTGTCAGTATATATTGGTAATTAGCTTTGAATTAACACTTTAGCGTTGATATGTATTTTTAGTTATTTATTTTGCAATTAGAATTAAGTCGCATATTTACCCCGAACAAAAAACATTGTTATATGAAAAATTTATTTACTTTATGTGCGTGTGCTTTTTTAACTTTCACGCTTTCAGCTCAATCTGAGCAAGCTGCAGGATCTTATTACCTAGGAACAGGTGATGCAACTACTATAATGAACGTCTTTTCAACTGGCGTTTCAATGAGCCCTACTTTAGGGTATGCAGTAATAGACGATTTAGTTGTATCAGGAGCGATTAACTCTGATGCGAATGACGATATCGATCTTAATTTAAATGTCCGTTACTTTTGGAGCGGAGTTTTCTTCCAAGTGGGAGCAGACAATCTTCTAAGTGCTGGTGATGCAGATATGAGCATCTCTTTAGGTGCTGGTAAGTATTTTCAGTTAAATGCTTTAAATGATCGTTTGTATGTTGATCCACAGATTAATTACAATCTGGATACTGGATTTAATACGATGATTGGATTTGGAGCGCGCTTCTAACCTGCTTTAAGAAATATTATTATGAAAGGGCTAACCTAGGTTAGCCCTTTTCTTTTAGTGTTTTTTTATTTATATTTGGGAATAATAACATAAATAAATCATGTGTGTCTCTAAACTAGTTAGTTCTTCGACTATTCTATTACTTGTTGCTATTTTGTTTTCTAGCTGCTCAAGTTGGACGATGATTCAGTCAATCCCATCTGGCGCTAAAGTTTATCTCGATAGCGAATATGCTGGAACTACACCATACCTAATGGAAGACATGAAAATTAGCTGGAGTTCAACTCGAGTTGAACTAAAAGAGGAAGGGTATGAAAATTTCACAACGACAATTACTAAGGATGAGGAGGTTAATGTGGGGGCTATCATCGGAGGGTTGTTTGTTTGGGTGCCTTTTCTTTGGGTTATGGATTACAAGCCTACACACACATATGAACTAGAGGAACTGGAGTAGTTTCATTCACTAGTTAAATGTATTCATTCCACACTTCTTCTTGGTCGGATCTCACGAGAGACCAGTTTCATTCAATAGTAAGACTTCGCATAAGTGTTTTCGTAGTCGAGCAGGATTGTCCTTACCCTGAGCTTGACACTAAGGATTTAAGCTCTATTCACGTATATGCATTAAGAATTGGCGAGAATATCGCCTTGGGAGATTCAGCAGTTGCTTGTGTTAGAATATGCGCTCCAGGAATTAGCTATCCTGAGCCGAGTATAGGTAGAGTAGCTACACGTCCTGACTGCAGGAAAACAGGGCTTGGGATAGAGATAATGAAAAGAGCTATTGACGCGTGTGAGTCTGCTTATCCCGGACAGGGAATCCGCATTTCTGCTCAGTGCTACCTTGAAAAATTCTATTCTGACTTAGGGTTTTCCTCCACTGGCGAAACCTATTTAGAGGATAATATCCTCCATATTCAAATGTTTCGACCTAGCTCAAGTTAATTGTGACTGTGAGCTTACTTAATGTCTAACTCAACGTTAATAAGTCCAGGCCCCGACAATACTGTGGCCTTAACAAAAGCCATAAACAGGGGGTGAGGAGCGAGTACGGTAGATGCGTATTCTGGATGAAACTGTGTAGCTATAAAGTACGGGTGAGAAGGTATCTCAATGATCTCAACTAATCCGTTAACCGGGTTGATTCCCGTAGCGATCATACCTGCATCTTCAAGCCTAGACCGGTATGCTTCGTTAAATTCGTATCGATGTCTATGTCTTTCTTCAACAGAATCTATCCCGTATATTGATTTCACTCTTGACCCTTCTTTTAAATCACAAGGGTAAGCTCCGAGTCTCATAGTTCCTCCCATGTTTGTAACGGATTTCTGTTCCGCCATAATGTCGATGACTGGGTCGGGCGTGTATTGTTTAATTTCAGAAGAATGAGCCTCGCTTAAACCTAGTACATTTCTAGCAAATTCTATAACGGCGCATTGCATTCCGAGGCAAATTCCGAAGAATGGAATTTCGTTTAAGCGGGCGAATTTTATCGCTTCAAGTTTTCCATCTATCCCCCTAGACCCAAATCCAGGAGCTACTAATATTCCATCTAGCTTCCCAAGAATCTCTAATGAAGTGATAGGTGTAACTTTCTCGGAGTGAATCCAATGAATCTCAACCCTGTTTTTTAAGTTAGCTCCAGCATGGGCAAGAGCTTCTGAAATACTTTTATATGAGTCCTTTAATTCCACATACTTCCCCACAAGTCCAATATGAACTGTTGAATCTGGATTTTTATATCTATATAGGAATTCTTTCCAATTCTTTAAATCGGGCTTGTCTAAATCGCTATAGCAAACCCCTAACTTACTCATAACCACTTCATCAAGCTTTTCCTCTTGCATTAATAGTGGAACATCGTAAATTGTCTCAGCATCAATAGACTCAATCACAGATTCTATATTTACGTTACAAAATTGAGCTAGCTTAGATCTTATGCTGTGAGTAAGGTTATGTTCTGTTCTGCAAACGAGAATATCGGGTTGAACACCCAATTGTAGAAGTTGCTTTACCGAGTGTTGAGTGGGCTTAGTTTTAAGCTCACCTGCAGCACTCAAGTATGGAACGAGTGTAAGGTGAATGACTAAAGTGTCATTAGGACTTTCCCACTTCATTTGCCTTACGGCCTCTATGTATGGTAAAGATTCAATATCTCCAACAGTACCTCCAATTTCTGTTATAACAAAGTCGAACTCTGATTCAGAACCTAAAATCTGTACACATCTCTTAATTTCGTCGGTGATATGAGGTATAATTTGGACTGTCTTACCTAGATATTCCCCCCGCCTCTCCTTATTAATTACCGACTGATAGATTCTGCCAGTAGTAATATTATTTGCCTGAGTAGTGCATACGTTTAGGAACCTTTCATAGTGGCCTAAGTCCAAATCAGTTTCCGCCCCATCAACAGTTACATAACATTCCCCATGCTCATAAGGGTTCAAAGTGCCGGGGTCAACATTGATATAAGGATCGAGTTTTTGAATGGTAACCCTGTAGCCACGAGCCTGCAATAGTTTTGCTAAAGATGCGCTTACAATACCCTTCCCTAAACTCGAACTAACACCACCTGTCACAAA
>JABISU010000128.1 GCA_018700255.1 Flavobacteriales bacterium
AGGCGAGCACCAGAACAGGTACGCACATGTTGCTGAGCATTTCGTCAAAGATGGTTTTCAGGTTTATTCTTATGACCAAAGAGGTCACGGCAAATCCGACGGTCCCAGAGGTCACACACCCAGTCTATCTCACAACCTAGACGACCTCAAACTCGTTATAGACAGCATCCCTCACAAAAACCTATATCTCTATGGACATAGCTTCGGGGGTAACGTAACAGCAAACTATTTGCTTAGAAGAGATTGCGACACATTGAGAGCGGCGATTCTAAGTGGCGCTTGGCTTAAACTCTACAAAGAGCCCTCAAAATTTGATGTCACGATGGCAAACATCATGAACATAATCTACCCCAAGTTCACACAAGGCAATAAACTCGACCCAAACGACCTCTCCTACATAGAGCAAGTAGGAATTGATTACGTAAACGACCCGCTCCGACACAATAAAATATCTGTTGGACTGTTCAAGCATTTTCACGCCAGCGGATTGTGGGCGATTGAGAATGCTGGTCAGTTGAAAATCCCCACCCTTGTAATTCACGGAGCGGACGACCACATTATAGATGCACAAGGGAGCCGTGAATTTGCGGGTCGAGCGGGAGAACTTGCAACATTGAGCATCTATGAAAACACAAAGCACGAGCTTCATAACGACAACAAAGCTCAAGAGGTGTTATCTGACGTTAGTGATTGGTTTAAAAACATCTAATGGGAGACATTACAAACTTTGCGATCCCCTTTTTCTTAGCCACTCTAATTATAGAAGTGGCGCTCAGCATTTATGGAAATCGTGAGTACTATACGAAAAAAGACACTTTTGCTAGTTTAATAATGGGAATAGGCAGCATAGGCAGTTCTCTGATCACTAAGGGCTTGAAATTTGGTGTTTTCACTTTCTTGTATGAGTATCGCTTGTTTGAGATTCCGATGGTTTGGTGGGGGTTCGTTGCACTTCTGCTAGCGGATGATTTCTCCTATTACTGGTTTCATAGGATGAGTCATAAAATGAGATATTTTTGGGCTTCACATGTAGTGCATCACTCGTCTCAGCATTATAATCTTTCTACCGCATTACGCCAAACCTGGACCGGTGAAATATCTGGGTCTTTCTTTTTTTACGCATGGATGCCTCTAGTAGGTTTCGATCCATTGTGGATTTTAACAGCCCAATCAATAAGCCTGATTTATCAATATTGGATTCATACTGAAGTCATTAGGAAAATGCCTAGCTGGTTCGAATTAATATTCAATACTCCCTCTCATCACAGAGTGCATCACGGCAGTGATCTACAATACCTTGATATGAATTACGCGGGCATACTTATAGTTTGGGACAGGATGTTCGGCACATTCATTGATGAAACGAAGGCCCCAACTTATGGATTAATTACTAATATATCAACTTACAACCCAGCTAGAATCGCATTTTCAGAATGGGGTAATCTCGCCCGGGACGTCTTTAAAGCTTCTGGAATATTGAATAAACTGAGATTCATTTTCGGTCCTCCTGGTTGGAGTCCAGACGGTTCAACATTAACGACCGACGAGATGCGTAAGGAGGCAAATTAGCGTTCCCATTTTATTTTACGATACTTATCGAGCTTGAGCAGCTGTGCCATATAAGAAAGCACAAGTCGCAAAGTTTCTCCCACAAACATAGGACGGGCAATTACCAATAGTAGAAATAGAGAGCCTGAAATTGCAAAATGCCAGAAGCGGATTTCCGAAGCTACGAAAAGTGCAGAAACACTTGCAGCGGCAAACAAAACAGGTGCCACATACTTTAAATATTTCTGACCATAAAGGAAAATAAGTTGTTTGAGACCTATGCTGAAAAGCAGGCCTCGGTGATGGCGTATTATTTGGACTAAGCCAGCTGTAATACGTCCTTGACGGCGACCACTATAGAATAAATTCCAGTTCACATCACGTACTATGGCTCGAGGTTCGAGGACAACTCGTTTATCATTTTTCATCACGTTAAGAGCGACTAAAAGATCATCTAAAATAATATCTTTAGGGAATGGTTTTAAGACCAAACTGTGTCGTATAAGGTACAGAGCTCCACACATCCCGGTAGTTGAGCCCTTGAGACTTTCAAGTTGCTTGAGGCGATTCATAAACTTGCGGCTCGGCGACGCTTTGCCCTCCAATTCTAGTTGAGCAGTTACAGCTCCTACTTCAGGATCAGACAAGTTTGAGAGAAGGTACTTTATCGAATTTTTTTCAAAGGTTTGTCTAACATCTGAAAACAGCAATAGCGGGTATTGTGCAATTTCTACACCTACATTAAGCGCATTCGGTTTACCCTGACGTACAGTCACAAGGCTATAGACTATGGTGTTTTCTGTGGCTAATCTCTCAAGCACTTTGTTAGAACCATCATTTGAACCGTCAGAAACAACAATGATTTCATAGGTCTCCACTCCGGCGTCTTTAAACTGACTCTGAATTGCCCGCACTTTAAGCTCAATGTGATCAACTTCGTTATGACAAGCTATAATAGTTGAAATCCCTTCTAAAGCTCGGGGTGAGATTTCATCCTTATTTGATGAAGGTTTAACTTTAGGAAAAATTAATAGTCCCACGAAATAATCTGAAGCAGGCAGAACTAAAAGCCCCATAATAGTTATATAAAAACCCAGTGATACCACTTTACAAAGTTACTGCATGCATTTCGAGGATTACTCTACGTGAAGAATTTCTATTTCACGGCCTTGAAATTTTAATAAATCGCCCTTCGTTGCATTTTGCAGAACCTTACCAATAGGTGATCCACCTGATATTGCATAGAAAAAGTCGGAGTCTTGAGACAAGTCGGAGTCAATATTTAGACTGACCTTACCCACACCTATACTCATGAAGTACATTGCCCCTGAAGTAATTATTAATGCACCGAGCTCAACTTTATTGCATTTGTGATCGAGTGAAATTTTAGAGAGTTCGTTTTTAAGGAACTCCGCTTTATTTAGTTGAGCCTTTGAGAGTGCGAGTTCACGCTCCATCATCGCACGGCCAGTTTCGTGTTTATCTCCAGCTGAGCCCTTCGTAGCGGAAGTTTTCGATTCCTCAGTAAAATTTATTTGCTGCTGAGCAGATAGAATTTTATCTTTTATTTGAGAATTGAGTCGGCTTATACAAACCGCTTTTAATTGATGATAATTCACGTTGTAAAAATAACTCTCGGTTAGCGAAGAATAGCTTTAGTAGCTGTGCAACTTATTCTACATTGTTTCCGAAATTAAAAGGAAATCTCGGGAGGTTAGCATCGGTTGACAATAATACTACAGCATCGAAGCTAGATATTACCTGCTCGAATTCCGCTTTGGTTGAGAAACCGTGTACAGCCTGGGGGGAAGCACCTTTCTTTACAATGTTGGGTCCATGAACACCTTTGTTATAAAACCAAAACTCGCTATCTCTATAACCTTCCCTCAAAAGCCCTTTATTCACCAGACCCCACGCGTAGCTATCTGCAATAACAAGTATGCGAGGGCGCTTAAAAGCAGGAATATTCTCCCAATGGGTATTGTAATATGTAGCCTCTAAATCTGGGATGTTACGCCATAGATTAAGTCCCTGTTCTATATCATCGTCTGTACCCTCCATTATAGTAGATCTATACGAAGAGTCAATCATGAGGCGAGCTGGACGTAAACTATCAGGCAAAATATCAAGCAGAGCATCCGAGATCATATTGATGGCATCTACCTGAGCCCACTCGCTCCAATGAATTCCATTCTTTGGAAACACCTCTTTATCTAAACGAAAGAAGCTATTCAGATCTTGAAAGTGAAGACCTTTATAAACTAACTGATCAAGCCACATTTCATACATTCTATTAACGCTCTGCCCCTTCATCTCTAAATATTCTTTAGGAAGAAACTCTCTGAAGTAACTACCCTTACCAGGCGCAAGGACAACGAGGAAGGGCACTCCAGCAGACATGGAAAGTTTAGACAATCGAGAAACTCTCTCGGAAACGGTGTCTTCAGATATAGCATCTAACCCTAAAGCTGCTAACACATAGTTCTCTTCAAAAAGATAACCTTCAATACCAGCAATTATAGACTTTGCGTGACGCTCACAGAATAAACTGTAGTCAATTTCATTTCGAGTACGAATAGCCATACCTCGAAGAAGGAAATTATTTCTTGAGAAATCGTCTACTGAGGTTTGGAATTCACCACTCCACAGTTTGTCAAAAGAAAACTCTGGTGCCTCAATAATTGTTGGTTCACCGTGCAGAGGATGCGGCTCTTTAAACCCAAGCACGTCAGAAAGCCACGGAGCGTTAAGCAATATCAAGACAATTATGATTAATATTTTCTGTGATTTAGCCATTAAAACCTGAAATAGATAAATGGGTTAAAGTCCGATCCTGCTAAATAACTCACGCTCACAAGCCAAAGCACAAATCCCACAACAGCCATAGCCATTGGATGTGAATCCGGGAACTTGAACCGATCGTAGAGGGCTGTTGAGGTGAATAGTACCGAAGCGCATAAAATAAATATACTTTTAACAGATAAAAGTCCTAACTCTGAAGACCAAACAGACAAAGAAAATAGTGTTACGTGAGTCATCCTTCCTAAGAAATCTAAGGCCATAGAAAAGTCTTCTATTGCAAAGAAAACCCACCCCACTACTACGAAGGAAAAGGTGACAAATCGAGAGATCCATATTGGAAATTTATCTAATAGTTTGCGTAAGAATATCCTATCTAAAATTAGAAACGTTCCGTGATACAAACCCCAAATAAGAAAGTTCCAAGACGCACCATGCCAAAGTCCACTAATAGCAAAAACCACCACAAGATTTGTGTAGAGTCTAGAATTGGATTTCACTCTGTTTCCACCTAATGGGATATACAAATAATCTCTCATCCAAGAGCTTAAAGTGATATGCCACCTGCGCCAGAAATCCGTAATACTAGTTGCTCTATAGGGCTGCTTGAAGTTCTCGGGGAAATTAAATCCGAGCATCTTTCCTAGTCCTATCGCCATATCAGAGTATCCAGAAAAATCAAAATATATTTGGAATGTATATGCTAGAATTGCGATAACAGCATGAGGCGCACTCCAACCCTCGAACCCTCCAGATATCACAGCTATATCTATAGGGAATATCATGGCTAACGAATTAGCTATCAATACTTTCTTAGCAAGTCCTAAAGTGAATCTATAAAAGCCATATAACCAAGCTGAATTCTCTACAGTTCTATTCCTAAGCTCCTTTTCTACTTCCGTAAACCGTACAATAGGGCCGGCTATCATTTGAGGAAAACTTAAGATATAGACTAAGTATTCACTTAATTTATCGAGAGGCTTTACCGTTTTTCTATGAACATCTAAAGCGTAACTGAGAGATTGAAATGAAAAGAAAGAGATTCCAATCGGTAGTGCTACATCCTCCCAAACAAAACCGTGGGGAGCGATGTTTTCGACGAAGAAATTTGCGTACTTAAAATACAACAATATTCCCACATTTAAGATCACGGCTCCACCAACTGCACGACCCCTTCCTACTCCACCCATTGCGTGAAGTTTCCGAACTAAATAATAGTTCACCACACTACTAGCAAGTAGAATAGGTAAAAATGACATCGCCCCCCAACCATAAAATACCACAGAGGCAAATAACAATATGTAATTCTGAAATTTCGCACCCCCAAACCTGTACGCCACTAAAAATAGTGGCAAGAAGTAAAGCAGGAATATTATACTCGAAAATACCATAGCGCGATATTACAAACATTGTAATATTGTAACATGCTTTACAGAATCCTTTTCGTTTATTTTCTTTGTATAAACTTCCAGTTATATGCAAAGGTTGACACACTTAAAGTAAAAAGCACTGCCATGAATAGTTTAGTGCCCAACTTGATTATTCTACCTAACTCACCTCATGATGAACCCCTTCCTGTTATTTATCTTCTGCATGGAGCCGGTGGCGACTTTAGTAACTGGATACGCCGAGCACCTTTTATTGAAGATTTAGCAGAGGAACTGGGAGTTATTATCGTTTGTCCTGACGGAGGAAAACAGGGATGGTATCTCGATAGTCCTGTGTTGCCAGAAAGCCAATATGAAACCTTTATTGTTAGCGAACTTATACCATCTGTCGATTCTCTTTACCAAACCATTGCCACTTCAGACTATCGAGCTATCACAGGGCTTAGCATGGGAGGTCACGGAGCTTTATACCTAGCACTTCGTCACCCAAAGCTCTTCGAAAGTGCTGGAAGTATGAGCGGTGGTGTGGACCTGAGGCCTTTTCCGAAAAATTGGGGAATACCAAAGTTGTTAGGGAGAATAGAAGATTTTCCTGACCGCTGGGCTGAACATAGCGTTGTTGAGATAGCAGAGAGTATTATTTCTACTCGATCGAGTTTTATTTTCGATTGTGGCCTTTCTGATTTCTTCTTAGATGTTAACCGAGAGCTAGATCGAGTTATGACTGAGCGTGGCATTAGTCATTCGTATTTCGAGCGGGAAGGAACACATAACTGGGCTTACTGGCGCGTTTCAGTTGTCGATCATCTTCGGTTTTTTGCGGCAAGATTTGCTGGGGATATTTGAAGGACGTTATCTAACCAACTCCAACACCTTACTTACTGCAGCTCCATTAGAGGTGGTGAGCCTGTAAATATATGACCCGGATGGCAATCCAGCTGGGACAAAGCGGCGCACTAAGTGGCTACCCGGAGCATATGGTTGGTCGTCGAGCCAAAGTGCTACAGAACGACCATTAATATCGAATAGCTCGAGTGTAACATCGGTTTCAGAGCTTGGGAGTGTAAATCCGATCGTTATTTCGTCAGAAGAGCGAGCAGGATTAGGGTGAGCCGGAAGCAGCTTCTCATCCCCCATAACAATGTTATTTTCAGTAAGTGAAGTTATTGATATGGACTCATCACCTGGAAGATAATTCACAAACTGGAAAAACATAACATACATCTCATCTGTGGTAAGATCCCCAAACCACATATCCTGAGGTGGGTTGTTGGGGTTGAATGTGTTTGAGGATGTATTGTCATACTCTGCAATCGCGTGAACGGTATATCCACCAGGGATATGGAGTAAAGTTGGGAAAGTGAAGATTCCTTGCCAATGAAAATCCCAGTTGGGGATAGAGATCATGGGAATGGTGTCTTGGTTATCGGGAGAGGTGGCATATACAAGCCATGATTTCCCTAACAAATGGGAATGAGGAATTGTGGAAATAACACTTACGTCACTTGGCACATAGCGAGTACCGTGAAACGAAACGACTTCGTTAGCCGGAATATAAAATGGCACGAGCAGGTCAGCAGGTGATAAAAGATGAGTTTCTATTTCTCGTTCTAGGGGTACATCGGAGAAGAAGATATTAATCGAGGTTTGGTCTAACTCATCTTGAAAAGCTGGGCCATAATGCATCTGAAGAAGCAGCTCAGAGCCTGGCTCCATAATCTTACCGATAGTGGGCGGGAACATCAGAGGTGGCGAGCCGGGAACCCAACCGCCGAATAGCTGGTCCTCAACAGGTACACTGTAGTCACCGAAACTCTCGTAACCGGCTGCAGGGTCTGCATTATCAAGTACGGCAGCAGCATTTATTGATGCGGGGTTAGTTGTGTAACCGATTAAACCGTGATGCGCGATTGCGTTATTTGAAGGGATGATTTCTACTGCCGATATTTCCACAGTTTCAGTGATACCTGTGGGGATTCTAAAAACTTGGTATTGCTCAATTCCGTCTCCGCCGTGCAGATAGGGTTCAGACATGGTGAGGATAAGATCAGGTTCGCCCAATTGGGATAAAGAATCAAAATCTGGTATGCCTGGATTATCTGAGGGATCGCCTTCTGGCATTTCAGCCCCAACCCAGTCCACTATTGTTTGCTTCTCCTCCTCGGTAAGGAAACGCTCACCATTTAATGTTGTGTAGTTGTGATCCGGAGTCCATGGCGGCATATAACCAGATTGTGTGACATACTCGATATAATACCCATTGGTAGCCACCTCATCATAGGTCGTTAGAGGCATAGGTCCCAATTCACCTTCTCTATGGCATTCTGTACAATTGTTGTAAATAATAGGAGCTACATCTAAGTGAAAAGTTGGAGTTTGCGCAAAAGAAGTCGTCGCATAAATAATGAAAGCGGCGAGAACTAAGATATTTTTCATTTTAAGCATTTGACGAAGATAGTTTTATTCTTAAGCAAAGCCAAATCTCACTAAAATCTCCTAATGATGCACTACCAAAAATCTAAATCATGTGTTTTAACATGTTTCACC
>JABISU010000070.1 GCA_018700255.1 Flavobacteriales bacterium
AATTAGTTGGGGAGAGATTGCTGGCTACTCCAGCTCACTATGCCTATCTAAAAATAGCTGAGGGTTGTGATCGCCCATGTGCTTTTTGTGCAATACCACTCATGCGAGGTAAGCACATTTCAACTCCCATCGAAGAGCTTGTAAAGTCTGCTGAAGCACTTGCAGCTCAAGGTGTACGTGAATTAATACTTATTGCTCAAGATTTAACTTACTACGGTCTTGATATATATAAGAAAAGACGTTTATCGGACTTAATAAGTTCATTAGACAAAGTCGAAGGAATAGAATGGATCAGGCTGCACTATGCTTTTCCATCGGGATTTCCAATGGATGTCCTTAAAGTAATGGCTGAGTCTGACAAAGTCTGTAATTATTTAGATATGCCACTCCAACACTCAAGTGATTCTATTTTGAAAGCTATGCGTAGAGGTATTACTCAGGAGAAAACAGAAAAGTTGCTTGCAGATATTCGAGAAACAGTTCCTGGAATTGCGATTAGAACTACTTTAATAGTTGGATTTCCTGGAGAAACAGATGAAGATCATGCAAATCTTTTAGATTGGGTGGGTCGCATGAAGTTTGAGAGGTTAGGGTGTTTCACCTATTCTCATGAAGAAAACACCCATGCTTATAAACTAGAAGATGACGTTCCAGAGGAGCTGAAAAAGAAAAGGGTTGAGGAAGTTATGGATCTTCAAGCTGGAATATCGGAAGAATTAAACCTCCGCTATCTTGGAAATGAATTTAAGGTGTTAATAGACCGTTGTGAGGGTGGATTTTGGCTTGGGAGAACTGAATTTGATTCGCCAGATGTAGATAATGAAGTTAGAATTCCGGTATCTGATGATCTTCATTTGAGAATTGGAGATTTCGTTCAGGTTAAAATTACAGGAGCGACCTCTTTTGATTTAGATGGAGAGATAGTTAGTTAATAATATGGCAGAACGTACTACATACCCAGTAATGGAAGTCTTCCCAACTTTGCAAGGAGAGGGGAGGCATACAGGCTCTCCATCGTATTTTATAAGACTTGCCGGTTGTGATGTGGGGTGCTCATGGTGTGATGTAAAGGAAAGTTGGCCGGTAGAAGATTACCCACATCTAGAAGTCGATGAACTCGTTTTAGGCGCAAAAAAAAGTGGCTTACCGCTAGTAGTCGTGACAGGGGGAGAGCCTTGTATGTACAACCTAGAGCCATTAACTAAGGCTCTTAAAAAAGAGGGATTAAAAATTCATCTTGAAACTTCTGGAGCACATCCAATTTTAGGAGATTTTGATTGGATAACCTTATCTCCAAAAAAATTCAAAGCCTGTCTGCCAGATAGCTACTTAAAAGCAAATGAATTAAAGGTTGTAGTTGTCAATAAGCACGACCTTAAGTGGGCAAGAGAACAGGCGGTAAATGTAAAAGATGATACTCTTCTATTTCTACAGCCAGAATGGGATAGAAAAGAACAAGTTCAGGGTATTATTAAGGAATTTTTGGACAGTAGAGAAGGTAGTGTTTGGTCTTTAAGTACGCAGACACATAAATATTTAGGTATACCTTAACGCTAACTTAACTTTATCTTAACATTCACAAAAGATTATATTTATTCTTTTGCAGAAGTAATTTAAAAATAATTATTATGAATAGATTATTTGTTGTCCTAATTATCATGTGTTCTTCAGTATTCACTGATAATTTGTCAGCTCAAATAGCTCAGAATTCATCTACGATGAAATTTGATGGAAGAATTCAAAATCTAGGATTGGTTGAGATGCAGGGAGAGGAAGTAGAAACTAATCTTATGGTAAGAAGGGCTCGATTGAAGTTCGAAGGTGTTGCAATCAATCCTAAATTTCAATATAAAGTCGAGTTGGGGTTGACAAATAGGGATCACGGAAGTCCTATCCCTCAAACTAAGAATTCTGCAAGAATTATTCTCGATGCTGTAGTTAAATATGAAATAGCTGGAAATACACATTTGTGGTTTGGGCAGACAAAACTTCCTGGAAACAGAGAGCGTGTTATAAGCTCAGCTAAACTCCAATTTGTAGATAGATCTCTGTTGAACTTTAATTACAATATTGATCGAGACATGGGAGTACAGCTCCATCAAAAGTTTGATATTGGCAACATGAAAGCTAAAGCTATCGTTTCTGTTTCTCAAGGGGAGGGAAGGAATATCACTACAGGAAATGACGGTGGATTTGATTATACCGGAAGAGTGGAGCTTATGCCATTGGGGTCTTTTACAAGTAAGGGAGATTATTTCGGGTCTGATATTAAAAGAGAAGAAAAGCCTAAATTATCTCTAGGATTATCTTATGATTATAATGATAACGCTTCAAGAGCAAGAGGCAATACAGGGTCTTTTTTAGGTCAAACAAGAACATTGTCAACCATTTTTGCCGATATGATGTTTAAATACAAAGGATTTTCTGTTATGGGCGAATATGCTATCAAATCATCTGATGAGAGCCCCGTTTTCGTTGATGAAGAAGATGGTCTAGAGTATAATTTTATTACTGGATCAGCTTTGAATATTCAGGTTGGATATCTATTGCCAAGTGATTGGGAATTAGCGGCAAGATTTACTTCTGTTACTCCAGAACTAGTTGCACCAGAATTTGTACAGGCACAGGATGATGTTTCTATGTACACTTTAGGAGTTTCCAAATATATCGATGGCCACAACTTGAAAGTACAGTCGGACTTTTCAATGATTCAAGAAGGGGAAATGGAAGCATCTTACCTTGCTAGACTACAGTTCGAATTGTCTTTCAATTAAAAGATTTACTAAGGTCTAGTAACGAATAACGTCTGCAGGTGGGGAGAGTTGAAATAACTCAACAAAACCTTTTGCATCAACAACAGTTCTTCCTTTTTCAATGTTGAAAGTGTTGGCGTATGAGCCACTACGTCTAAAATCCTTATCTGTTAGTATTGTTACCGAAGTAGCAGTTACCAAGTAAGAAATATCTCCGTATTTGATTGTCGCTTCAAGTGGCATACTTGTTCCAGGCCAACCTGCAGGTGCAGCTCCTAAGGAAGGAGCACACCAGTTGTTTTTGCCACATGAGACGCAGCGAATGCCAGCAATTTCTTTCTCTATAGAATCTTGACCTAACACTGAGATCGAAGATAAGTTAGCTAACGCTTTAGGCATAGGGCCAGTAAGAGCGACCTGCGTTCCGAAAAAGGTAAATTGATTTACGCTTCCAATAGCTTCACCTAAAAGTAGGAAGGATTGAGTTTTTCCACTTTCAGAGTGTTCCGTTATTTTAAATGAACCAGAATGTGAAATAACATCAACTTCGGAAGGGGCGAATCCGTTTTCGTGCGAGGGGATACAGGAGAAGGATATTGAATATGAAGGGGTTTGGGCAGAAAGGTTTAATGCAAAACAAACAGTTATAAAAATGCAAATAGTTTTCATTAAACTTAGTAATCAAGTAGTTTGCCTATGCGCTTGGCGATATTGCCCACATTAGGAAGGTATGCTTTCTCCATGTTTTCATTTAAGGGAACTGCCGGTAGATCCTCGCTGCCAATCAGGTCAGGTGCAGCATCTAAATACTCGAAACACTCCTTTGCGATTCTGCCTGTAAGAGCTTGGGCGAAAGTGTTGTTTTCTGGTTCCTCCGTTAAAACGAGGCAGCGATTCGTTCGCTTTACGCTTTCAGAAATAGTATTGAAATCCACAGGAACGATAGTTCTAAGGTCGATTATTTCAACTGCTCCTGGAAACTGTTTTGCAGATTCGAGAGCCCAATAAACGCCTCGTCCATATGTGATTAAAGAGCAAGAAGTTTCCTCGGTAGCTTTAGTTACAATTCGAGCACTTCCTAGAGGTATCACATAATCTTCTGATGGCTCTATGCATTTGGCAGATACTGTGCCCGGAACTTTAGACCAGTATAAACCTTTATGCTCCAGCATGATAACTGGATTGGGGTCGTAAAATGCGGCTTTTAAAAGCCCTTTTAGATCTGCTCCGTTTGATGGGTAAACTACTTTTATTCCTCGGATATTTGAAAGCACAGACTCCATAGATGAGCTGTGGTACGGTCCTCCTGAACCATAAGCTCCAATGGGCACTCGTATAAGAGAGTGAACCGGCCATTGACCATTGGATAGGAAGTAGGATTTTGAGAGTTCTGAGAAGAGTTGGTTAAGACCTGGCCAAAGGTAGTCTGCAAACTGAACCTCTACGATGGGTCTGAGTCCTGTACAAGACATGCCTAAAGTTGATCCGACAATGAACGCCTCTTGTATCGGGGTGTTAAATACCCTGTCTTCACCGAATTTATCACCAAGTTTTGCTGCTTCACGAAAAACGCCTCCCAAACGTTTTCCGACATCTTGACCGTAAAGTAGCGATTCTGGGTGCTGAGACATAATTTCCTGCATAGCATGAAGCGCACAGTCAACCATTAGAGTCTCTTCTCCTCCATCAGGCTCACGTGTGCCTTTTTCCTCAATAATGTCTGTAGGAGCGAACCTATGGGCTAATAGATCTTCAAAGACAGGCTCTTCAGCATTGCGAGCTCTGTCAAAGGCTTCGTTTACTTCAGCATCTATCTCTGCTTTGAGAAGAGTAATCTGAGAAGAGTCTAAGATATTTGAGTCCTGAAGATGCTTCTCAATACGTGGAAGTGGATCTCGCTGTTGAGCTCTTTCTAAGTCGTCACGATAGAATTCGCGTCTCACTCCTGATGTGTGGTGACCTAAAAGAGGGACATTGGCGTGTATAATGAACGGCCGACGTTCTTTTCGTACTGTATCAAAAACATCTTCCATAAGTGCCATGCAAGCGGGTAAATCTGTCCCGTCCACTTGAAGTACCTCTATGGGAGGGAATCCTGCTGCCATTGTTGTGGCGTCTCCGAAACGGATTTCTCTTGCGTGAGCGGAGATGTCCCATTCGTTATCCTGTATAAGCCAAACAATAGGTAATTTCTTCAGTGCAGACATATAAAGCGCTTCACTTACCTCGCCTTCAGTTGTAGCAGCATCTCCTAAAGAACACATCACAACAGGTGCTTCGCCTTTTTCGTGTGTGTCAAGGCCCAACTTTTCTCTGTGCTGAATTCCCATTGCTACTCCGGCAGCTGGGATAGCTTGCATTCCCGTAGCTGAACTTTGGTGTGGAATTTTTGCGAGGTCATCTCGATTAAGTGACGGGTGGCTGTAGTACGTTCTTCCTCCAGAAAAAGGATCGTCGCGTTTGGCGAAAAGTTGGAGCATAAGCTCCTCAGGTGTCAAGCCCATAGAAAGCAACATGCTGTCATCCCGATAATAGCAACTTAGCCAATCCTGTTTTTTGAGTAAAGAACCCGCCGCGACTTGAATAGCTTCGTGACCATTAGAACAAGCATGAACGTATTTCGAGGTCAGTTTTGCGTGCTCTTCATACAGATCAGACATGCTTCTAGCGATACGCATAGTGCGGTATGCGGCTATCAGTTTATCTGTAGAGATTGAAGTTGAAGAGTGTTGCGCCATCAAAGCAAAGGTACGTTACCTTCGAGGCATGGGTGATGACTTGAAAATAGAATTTCAAAAGTGGGAAGGAACTGGGAATACCTTTGTCATTGTAAATGGATTTAAGTACGCTGGAATCCTTGATTTAACGACTCTTGAAGATAAAGTTATTGAGAATATTTGTTTTCAGCAAAACTGTGATGGAATCATCTTTTTGTGCGAATCCTCTATTGATGAGGCGGACCTCAAATGTGATTACAGGAACTCAGACGGCACGAGGTCTTTTTGTGGAAACGGAACGAGGGCGTCTTTCCTTTATGCTAATCGTGAGGGGTTAGTTGGAGAGAGCGCAGTTTTTGAAGCTTGTGATGGCCTACATAAGGTAAGGCGCAACGATGAGTATGATGTGCCAAGTGTAGAATTTAGACCTGTTATCGCTCCAAAACCATTAAATTCAGGCGACTTTTTCCTTGACACGGGGTCGCCACATCACATTCATTTAGTGAAAGATTTTAACGAATTGAGTGAGATTGAGATTGATAAATTTGGGAGTAAAATAAGGTATAGCGATGATTATTCTTCGATAGGAGGCGTTAACGTAAGCGCTCTTTGTACAGTATCTGAGGGTTTAGCTCTTAGGACTTATGAGAGAGGAGTAGAGGCGGAGACGAAAGCCTGCGGAACTGGCGCTGTAGCGGCCTCAATAATTGACTATTCGATTAACGGTGGCAAGCCTAAGAGGACAGTTCATATGCCAGGAGGTAAGCTTTTTGTTGAGTTTAAAGAAGATGGCGAAGGAGGGTATGAGAATGTTTGGCTTTCAGGAGCAGCAAGCGAATTATCTAGAGGCATAACTAGTTTATTGAGCATATTTTTATTGTGGTTTTGTCTGCCTTTAGATGTACATGCAAATTGGTACGACAACTTGAGCGACGAAACAGAAATCAGCATTTTAACCTCATCGCCAGGCGAAGATACTTACTCTATTTTTGGCCATACAGCAGTTAGAATTTACGACCCCGCTGAAGTGCCTACCGTTGATTGGGTATTCAACTATGGAACGTTCTCCTTCAGCGAGGATTTCTATTACAACTTTATGATAGGAAGATTAGATTATCATCTCTCCGCAGTACCGTTCTATCAATTTCAAAAGCAGTATATGGATCAGGGAAGAGGAGTGAAAGAGCAAGTTCTAAACCTAACCCCAACCCACATTCGGCAGGTGGCGGAGTATTTATCCTGGAATCTGCAAGAGGAGAACGCAGTGTATAGGTATGAATTCTTCAGAGACAACTGTTCGACCAGGGTGATAACACTTTTTCAAGAATCGTTAGGTGAGTCTTTTGAGGCAAATTGCAATCAAAGTGGGAGAACTTTCAGAGATGGATTGCAGCCATATATATCGGGCTCTCCTTGGACAGCTTTCGGAATGGATTTCATTTTAGGGCCCAAATCTGATAATATAATGCCTCCATGCGGTGATGCATTTATTCCGGATGAACTTTCTAAAGCTCTAAGTAATATGACAGTAGATGGAGTAGCTTTATTAAGGAATAATAATGAAAATCCCGTTGTTTTTGATGATGGAACTTGGTTACCTGACTTTGCTTTGGATGTTCCTTCTATTTTGATGGTGTTAATCACCTGCTTGATGATTATTGTGACCATCAGGAACAGGAATAAATGCTGGTTTACTTCCAAACTAAGAGGGGTGGTTGCTCTTGTCTCGTCCTTACTTGGAGGACTTCTAATATTAATGTGGGCTTTTACAGATCACACAGATACTTGGGCAAATATTAACCTATTGTGGACCCTCCCTGCTTTAGTTTACTTTATTCCAATTCAGTCTAGGCTTAAGAGGCAATTTGGAAAGTTTGCGGCTTTGACATGCATCTTATATCTTATTTTGAGTGTATTAGAATTTCAATTTTCAACTCTTGCTTTGAGATGCGCCGCTGTATCCGTATTTTTGACTGTTATACCTTTTAGGAAAGATTTATACTTAGTTCAAGATGAATAAAATAAAGTTATCTTTAATTCTATTGTCTGTAGCAGCTGTGTTTGCAAGCTGTGAAGACAGGGAGCCCTTGAGTTGGAATACAGAAATTTTTCTTCCATTGGTGGA
>JABISU010000072.1 GCA_018700255.1 Flavobacteriales bacterium
ACTGAGCACCCAACGTCTAGGTTACCTGTCACTACAATGGCTCCGCCGAAAGGTATGGTCGCAACGTTACCATCAGTAAATTGACTACTTAGATTCCATGAAAAACTGTCAAAATTACCCAATGCTGTGATTTCTGTTGCGGAGCCAGCGCAAATAGCTAAATTCCCTTCAATTGTCAACTCTGGCAACGTCACGTCGAGTACTTCTATAACCATCGTTAGGGCAGTTACTGATGATGGTGTTCCATCATCGGTAGCGACAATCTCTATTGTACTAATCCCTGCCTCGTTACCTTGAAATATCCCACTCAAACTAGCCGTTTCTCCATCAATGATACCAAAATCTGTAATCGAGTTTCCAGGGGAAAGGTTTTGGATAACATCAAGCGTAACAAACTGGCCTGGTTCAGGTCCAAGAAAATTTACTCCGATATCAAAGGTTTGATCCAAACATATAGTAATTGTATCACATCCAATATTCTCGGTCGGAACTGGCGGAAGATTCGTGCTTGAAACAGCTGTATTGATATCGAAGAATTTGAAATCAAGCCAGTTTATCCCATCATCAAAACCTGGTCCAACACCATAAGGACCATTGTATGTGTCGTCTAAAAGATTAAATCTCCCAAATTGCACGTGAGGTCCAATAGCATCTGTTGACGCTTGGTCTGCGCCCGTAACACCTGGAGCATCGCCACAGCAACCACCACTTCCACCTATATCTCCATGTGCCCAATTCATATCTAAATAACATACCTGCGCATTGTTTCCATCACCAATTATGCCATCATTAGGCGTAATAATGATTTGGTAGCTGTTTGTAAGGTCGTAGTGGTTGTTGTAATAACCTACTTCAACATAATTTACATATACCGCATCTTGAGTTACTTTATACATTATTTCACCCACAGAACGGTTGTCAGTATCCTGCCAGTAACCCGCAATTTGATTGTACTCAGCTTCTGGAAAGCCTGTGGGAGTCCAGTCTATTACATCTTCCCCAAAAGAAATCATTCCTTTTGAATTAATGTAAAACTCTTCATAAACATCTCCATAAAGTTCAAAGGTCCATCCAGGGAAAGAGATTGGCGAAGAGGAGCAATCAACATCCCATCCGGCTCCTCCTTGAGAAAACCATTGTTCTTCACCTGGCTGCAATCCACCAAGCCCTGGAGGTGGAACTAATGTCGTATAAGTTGCATCTGGCTCAACCCAGCAACCACAATCACTTTGAAGAACTTTCGCTTGTCTTTCTATTTTCCGTTTATCGCGATCATCTGAAAATGATGCCTTAAAGTTACTTAATGTCTCAAGATATGCATTCTCATCAAAGCCTTCCCATGCTCTAACAACTTCCCATTCGTCACGAGTCATGTTGATTACAGCGTGATTGAATCCACCATAGGAATCGATGATTTTTTCAGCACTTTTCTGAGCTGTGAAATCTATATTACTCTGAGCCACAACATTAGGTGATGCAATGGCAATAATACAGCATAAAATGAATGTGTTATAAAGGAATCTAATCATTGTAAATCTTGCATTTAACAGATGTAAATATACGACTAGTGTGCATCGTATAAAACTATTTAGTGGATAACACCTATTAACGACTTATTTTTGCGCCTCGCCGAAGGTTTTAGACACTGAAACAGGCCACAAATGAAACGCATTAGAAACTTCTGTATTATCGCCCATATTGATCATGGGAAAAGTACTCTAGCTGATAGACTCCTTCAAGAAACTGGTGCTATTACTGAGCGTCAGATGCAAGAGCAAACACTCGACGATATGGACCTTGAGCGAGAAAGGGGGATCACCATCAAGAGTCACGCAATTCAAATGCATCACACCCACACCGACGGTGAGCAGTACATCTTGAATCTAATCGACACTCCAGGGCATGTAGATTTCTCATACGAGGTGAGCCGTTCCATCGCTGCTTGCGAAGGAGCTTTATTAATTGTAGATGCAACTCAGGGCATCGAAGCCCAAACCATATCCAACCTCTACCTAGCCCTTGAACACGACCTAGAAATAATTCCTGTTCTCAATAAAATGGATCTCGACTCGGCTGACCCAGAAGAAGTGGGCGACCAGATTATAGATCTTATCGGTTGTGATAGGTCTGACATAATTCCAGCCTCTGGAAAATCTGGGTTAGGTGTTCAGGATATTCTTAAAGCTGTTGTGGAAAAAGTACCAGCCCCTAAAGGTGATGCCGACGCTCCTTTTCAAGCAATGGTATTCGATTCGGTTTTCAATAGTTTTCGAGGAATTATCGCTTATTTCCGTGTGGTTAATGGGACAGTGCATCGTCGCGAAAAAGTAAAATTTCTCTCCACAGAAAAAGAATATATCGCAGATGAAATTGGTGTTCTAGGCCTTGATTTAATCCCTAAAGACACTTTAAGTATCGGTGATGTTGGGTATATCATTTCTGGCATTAAGGAAGCAAAAGAAGTTAAAGTCGGCGACACCTTAACTACTTGTGAAAACCCTTGTACAGAGGCTGTAACGGGATTTGAGGATGTCAAACCTATGGTTTTTGCTGGGCTATATCCGGTGGACACTGATGATTACGAAGAGTTGAGATTTTCTATGGAAAAACTCCAGCTCAATGACGCTTCTTTGGTCTTTGAGCCTGAAAGCTCCGCTGCCCTCGGATTTGGATTCCGCTGTGGATTCTTAGGTATGCTTCATATGGAAATCGTACAAGAGCGTCTCGAAAGAGAGTTCAATATGACAGTAATCACAACCGTTCCTAACGTGAGCTACATAGCCCACCTACCTAATGGAACCCAGCAAGTCATAAACAACCCATCTGATCTTCCTGAAAACAAAGGCTTAATAATGGTTGAGGAGCCATTTATTAAAGCTCAAATCATCACCAAATCCGATTATATCGGCACAGTAATGAGCCTCTGCATTCAAAAACGTGGTGATCTCGTAAGCCAAGTTTATCTCACCTCTGATAGAGTTGAGCTTACTTTCAGCATGCCGCTAGGAGAAATTGTTTTCGATTTTTATGATAAACTCAAGAGCATTTCTCGTGGATACGCATCATTTGACTATTTCCCTGACGGATATAAAGAGTCCAACCTTGTCAAACTTGACATCCTACTAAATGGAGATCAAGTTGACGCTCTTTCTGCTCTAATCCATAGAGATCACGCTCATTCGTTTGGAAAACGTATTTGTATCAAGCTAAAAGAACTTATTCCTCGACAACAATTTATGGTTGCAATTCAGGCTGCAATCGGTTCTAAAATCATCGCACGTGAAACCATTAGCGCTGTCCGTAAAGACGTTACAGCTAAATGTTATGGTGGAGATATCACACGTAAACGTAAGCTTCTAGAGAAACAAAAGAAGGGTAAAAAACGAATGCGACAAGTTGGTTCTGTTGAAGTACCTCAATCAGCGTTCTTAGCAATTTTAAAGCTCGACTAGAACACCCCCTACAATTTCATTAATGAGTCTTTTCCTCTAGCATTTTTATTTGCTAGCTGGCCACAAGCCGCATCTATGTCTTTACCTCTTGATCTCCGCACATTAACTATCAAATTACGTTCTTCAAGAAAATCCTTAAAGGCATCCACCTTTACAGGATCAGCTTGCTGAAATCGTCCATCATCAATAGGATTATACTCGATAATATTGATTTTACATGGTACATTTTTACAGAAAATAGCTAATTCCTGAGCATCTTCTATACCGTCGTTAAAGTCTCGGAAGATGATGTATTCAAACGTTACTCTAGACCCTGTTTTTTCATGAAAATATATTAGGGCTTCAGCAAGTGATTCAAGATTATTCGAATCATTTATTGCCATTATTTCTGAGCGTTTCTTGTCGTTCGCTGCGTGGAGGCTTAATGCGAGATTAAATCTCACTTCATCATCACCTAATCGCTTTATTGCCTTAGCAATTCCAGCCGTACTTACGGTAATTCTTCGTGGCGACATCCCAAGACCTGGCGTTCCGCAAATTCTTTTTACACTTTCTAATACATGTTTATAATTAAGTAGAGGCTCTCCCATCCCCATATAAACAATGTTCGATAGATTCGACCTCTCCCTTTCACGTGCTATAGTTGCTATCATTTCTACCTGATCGTACATCTCGGCAGCAGTGAGATTCTTCATGAGTTTAAGTCTACCCGTTGCGCAAAAGTCGCAGGCTAGGCTACATCCCACCTGAGATGAAATACATGCCGTTGTCCTTGATTTAGTTGGAAT
>JABISU010000186.1 GCA_018700255.1 Flavobacteriales bacterium
GGGCCTAATTTATCTATAGCTAATCGATGAGCTTTTGTGGGGTATCCGAAATTTGTATCCCAACTATATCCAGGCCATGTCTCATCTTGCTTAAGCATATAATCATCTCTGTGTGTCTTCGCAAGTATACTCGCTGCAGCTATAGAAGAAAACTTAGCGTCGCCTTTTACAATGCAAGTGTGAGGAGGCATTGAATCAGATGATAGAAACCTGTTTCCATCAATTAAAAGATGGTCTGGATAGACATGCAATTTGTCTACAGATTGCCTCATCGCTAAAAAAGAAGCCTGAAGAATGTTTATTTCATCAATCTTATCATGTGGCACAAAAGACACAGCCCAAGAAATCGACTTTTCCTCAATTTTAACTCTCAGTTCGTCTCGCTTTTTAGCGGTTAACTGCTTACTGTCATTTAGATCTAACTCTTCAGCTATAGATTTATCTAAAATTACAGCAGCCGCAACAACCGGCCCAGCTAAACACCCTCGCCCCGCCTCATCACATCCAGCCTCAATACGATTGGACTCTAAAAAAGGTCTAAGCTTAATCATGATCTCAGAAGCTCAGTGATTATACTAGAGAACTTCTCTGCACTCTTATCCCAGCTAAAATCTTCTGCCCTTAGAATGCCTGCGTTTGATTTTTCTTTAAATAAAACCGCATCTTTTTCTAAATCCAACAAAGCCTGTGCAGCTCCTTCAAAATCATTTGGATTAACTAATGCAGCGGCGGCACCTCCGCACACTTCAGGAAGAGAAGAAGTATCGCTTGCAACTACTGGAATACCGCATGCCATTGCCTCTACTACTGGAACACCGAAACCTTCAAAAAACGGCAAGTATAAAAGTGCATTGGCACCCGCAATTGCAGATACCAAGACTTCATCTTCCAACCTTCCTACCCAATGAACACCCTCTACATCCTGATGATCATCTCTCCACATTGCAGTACCTACAATTACTAAGTCTGACTTTCCGCCTCGTTTTCTATACTCTCTATGAGCGTCTAACATTCCGTGAATGTTTTTTCTTGGGTGGATCGATCCGACAAAAACATGATAGCTATTGCCCTTCGCAAACTGATTTTTAGAATTTAATTTTTCTGATTGTGAAATAGGTGAGAATTTACTGTCAGGAGCGTTAGGTATTATAGAAATTTTAGATTTATTGATATTATATTTCTCAGCTATGTCAATTCTACTGAAATTTGAAACTGTACAGAGCTTTGTAGACTTTCTAGCATACACAGGGAATCTTGCTCTAAAATGATTAGAGAATCTCGGCGGGAGCCACTCAGGGTGATGTTCGAAATTGATGTCGTGAATTACATTTAACTGTGGAACTTTAGTCCTTCTTGAAATGTAACCATCTGTTGAAATAAAAAGATCTGCTTTCCAAAGTCTCAACTTCCACGTTATGGCGTAATCAAACCACAAATCAAATAACCATGGTCTTCTTGCCGGAGGAAGTAAACAAATTTTCTTGCAATTCGACCCATAATCAAATTCCATGGGTGGTTTTCTATCAAAAATCAATAAAAAATCATCTTGAGGCCGAGAGGAAATAAATCTCTTATAGCACTGGTGAGTAAACAACCCCGTCCCTTCAAGCTTTCCTGGAATAAGTAAACGAGCATTTAAAGCAATTCGCGCCATCTTGTAAAGTTAAAGAACATACTTTACCTATAGCGGTTTATAGATTTAAAATCTAAACTTTTCTAAGCGTAACTTTGCGAAATGATTCAAAGAGACGAAAACAGAGATTCAGCTAAATTAGACTCATCTCACCTATTGTTATTTGTGTTTAGCAAACTGCGTATATTCATTATCGTAGGTGTTATTACATTAATAATATCCGCTGGTGTTTCACTCGTTATAGAGGAGAAATTCGAATCCAGTGTAATAATGTTTGCAACTACACAAAGCTCCATTGGTGAAGCATTTTTTGAAGAAAGTAAACAGGGTGATTTACTTGCTTATGGAGAGACTGAAGATGCTGAAAGGCTGTTGCAATTGCTCAATAGTAATAAAGTTAGATCTCAGATTATTACCAACCACAATTTGGACGAGCACTATGACATAGACCTTAAAGAGGTCGGCTCTAGAACCCTTCTTCAGAAAGAATACAACAGTAACGTGGGGGCTGATTTAACAAGGTTTGGTTCAATCCGAATACATGTTTTAGATAGAGACCCAAATGTTGCAAAAGAAATCGCAAATGATCTGGTTTTCTTGGTAGATAGCCTTGCTAATGCATTAAGAAATGAAAGAGCTAAGAATGCTTTTAGACTCGCTAAAGAATCATACAACCAGGCAATTAAAGAGATTGAGGATGCTGAAAATGAATTAAGTGAGCTTCACTCTCATGGTATTTATGACTTTGAAGCTCAAGTTGAAGGATTAACTGCTGAATATGGAAGAGCTGTTGCTGAAAACAATATGAGAGGAGCAGTAATTTTGAAAGCCGATTTAGAACGGATATCTAAATTTGCTAATAAATACAATAAGCAAACAAACTTCCTTGAGCCAGCTTATGAGCAACTTGCGACATTGAAGAAGAGATTTGATTTAATGAAGGTAGATGCTTCTACACAGCTGCCATCAAGCCTTGTAGTTGACTTTGCTGAAGCCGCTGATAAGAAAACATATCCTGTGAGATGGCTAATCGTTGTTGTAAGTGTTCTTTCAACTCTCTCCATGACCTTAATCTTGTTATTGATTGTCGACAGTCTTAAAGTAGCTGAAACTCGAAGTAAGTGAAGTCGTGGCTGATAGATAAAACTGTTCTTATAGGAACACTCCTTTTTTCCATTCTATTAGTGGTTTGTGCATACAATGACTTTTTGTTATTTGCTCTTTTACCTCTTGTGATTCTACTTGCATGGTGGAGTGTTAAAAGGCTTGATTTATATATTGGGTTTATATTATTAGCTGTTCCTTTTAGCATTAACCTCCAAGAATTAGGGGTAACAACTTTGGGGCTTTATATGCCCACAGAACCTTTACTATTCGGGGCGTTAATCATTTTTTTATTTCGATTTTTTAATGGTTGGCCAGTCGATAAGAGACTTTTTTCACACCCCATTTCAATAATAATTGGAAGCATGATGGTCTGGATGGCTATCACTACAGTTACAAGTTATGATCCACTAGTTTCGCTGAAATTTATGACGTCGCGGGCTTGGTTTATTGTAAGTTTCTTTTTCTTCTTAGGGCATATAATGCTCCATAAGCCAGAGTTTAGAGAACGTATGGTAATGCTGCTATTATTTCCTTTATGTATTGTTGTAGTTTATACAGTAATTCGACATGCAGGATATGACTTCAGCAAACACGCAGGCCATTGGATGATGAAACCATTCTTTAAAGATCACAC
>JABISU010000193.1 GCA_018700255.1 Flavobacteriales bacterium
CGCTAAAGCTTTAGTTGAAGGATATGGAGTCCAAGTGGACCAGGAGTTACACGCTGAAGTATTAGAGCGGTCGAAAGCTCTAGGTATCGCTCCATACGGAGGGTTTATCAATCCATGGATGGAAGCAACTCGTTCTGCTGACGGAAACATAGAGAAAGTCACACTGTCTTACCCAGACAACTTTACAACTCAGATGAAGCATTACAGCGCTACATTTAATTTTCTCCCGGACGTTAATTCGTTAAACTAAGGTCTTAAAATTTACTCAGCGAATTGAAACAAGCGAAATGAAAAATATACTTACACTTTTAGCGAGTGCATCTCTGGTGGCATTGTCTTCTTTAACTCAAGCCCAAACCATCTGCGAAAATGGATTCGCCGATATATACGCTTGCGATGGATACGATCTTTATACACATTTCCCGCTTTCAGCTGTAGGTGGTGGAGATAACGGGAATGACTGTTGGGGTTGGGTTGATGCAGTCTCTGGACGTGAGTTCGTTCTTTTCGGACGTTCTAATGGGATGTCTGTAGTAGAAATTACTGACCCACTTTCTCCGTCTTTTATTGCTAATCTTCCTACAGCATCATCTCCATCTCTTTGGAGAGATATTAAGGTTATCGGTGACTACGCATATATTGTAAGTGAGGCCGGACAGCATGGGATGCAAATTTTAGATTTGACTCAGGTGCTTGATCTTAGCGGATTTCCTTTTAATATTACAGCAACATCAACTTATTTAGAATTTGGAAATGCACATAATGTAGCTGCAAATCCAGAGACAAACTACGTTTATGCTGTAGGGACAAACACATTTGGAGGAGGACTTCATATTGTTGACGTAAGTAACCCTGAGGCACCCATTCTAGCAGGTTCATATGATGGGTCATACTCTCACGATGTTCAGCCAGTGGTCTACATGGGTGCGGATACGGATTACCAAGGACAAGAAATCGTTTTCTGTTTTAATGGTCAATCAGGTATTGCCATTGTAAATGCTGAGGATAAGAGTGATGTTTATCTCATAAAGGCGATCTCGTATGAAAATGGATTCTACACTCACCAAGGTTGGTTAAGTGAAGATCATCACATGCTTTATTTCAACGACGAACTCGATGAGATGTATAACGGAAATAACACTCGTACATACATGATGAATGTGGATGATTTAGATAATCCAGTAATTGTAGGTTTTTACGAGTCAGACAATCCTGCGATTGATCACAATTTATATACTCACAACGGACGTCTTTATGCTTCGAATTACAGCAGTGGTTTACGTGTTTCTACTATTTTAGAGGATGGTTCTATAGAGCCTCAAGGTTACTTTGATACTTACCCAATTAACGAATCAACTGAATTTAATGGAACATGGTCAAATTACCCATATTTCCCAAGTGGTTCTATCGCTGTGAGTAATTTTGATGGTCTTTTTATCCTGCGTGCTTCTAATACGACAGGAGTTGAAGAAGATATAATTGAGATACCTTCCTTAGATTTAACACCTAACCCAGCCTCTTCTTCAGTTCTTCTTTCTGGATCGTTCGCAAATTGTGATATCGTGGTTTACGATCTAAGCGGTCGTGAATCTCTGAGAGTAAATACAGTTCCTGCTGTAAATGGCCTCAACCTTGATATCAACTCTCTCACTGAGGGAGCTTATATCATCAGCATTATTGATACTGATACGGGAAGTGTGAAAGCTACTGAAAAACTTGTTGTAGCTCCAAGATAAATTTTATTTAAGCAATTTTAGAATCCCGAGGTGTTCAACTGCGTCGGGTTTTTTTTATTGACTAACTTTCCCATATGAAATTATATTTCACAGGTTTTTTTATTGTTGTGGGTTTATTCCATTTTTCTAAAACTCAAGCCCAAACCCCATGTGAAGATGGCTATGCAGATATTTACCCTTGCGAAGGGTTTAATCTAAGTTCCCATTTTACTCTAGAGGAGTTAGGAGGGGGAGTTAAGGGAAATGATTGCTGGGGGTGGACGGATGAAGAGTCTGGTAGGGAATTTGTTTTATACTGTAGGTCTAGTGGGATGTCAGTCGTAGAAATAACAGACCCCAATACCCCCGTTTTTACTGCTATTTTGCCCGGCGCAGCCCTTGAGAGTACTTGGCGAGATGTAAAAGTGTTGGGAAATTATGCGTACATCGTTAGCATGGCGGATAATCACGGGATGCAAATTCTCGAATTAACTCAACTTTTAGACATCAATACTTTTCCTGCGATATTGTCCGAGTCTGCGCATTATACAGGCTTTAGTTTTGCTCACAATTTTGCAATCAATGAAGAAGCACAGTGCGGATACGCTGTTGGTACTGATCTGTATAATGGAGGATTGTTTATTGTTGATCTTGAAGAACCAATGCAACCTGCCTTAGTAGGGTCTTATGATGAATCAACTACCCACGATTTGCAGTCGATTGTTTATCATGGCCCTGACATGGATTTCTTTGGGTTTGAATTGGTGTTTTGCTTTAACGGTGAAAGTGTAACCATCCTCAACACAAATGACAAGTCTGATATACAAGTGCTATCTGTTATAACTAATGTTGAAACGGTCTTCATACATCAAGGATGGGTAAGTGAAGATCACACAATGCTCTATTACAATGACGAGCAAGATGAATTGAATGCTGGCACTAACACAAGGACATTTATGATGGATATATCTGACGTAGATAACCCTGTTAATATTGGCTATTATGAGTACGATACCCAATCCACAGACCACAATCTATACGTTAATAATGGACTTATTTACGCTTCCAACAACTCAAGTGGACTTAGGGTTTCTACAATTCTTGAAGATGGTATGATAGAACTGTACGGTTTTTTCGACACATACGCTGAAGATGATGCATCGGGGTTTACAGGGACTTGGTCTAATTATCCATATTTCCCAAGTAAAAATATTGCTGTAAGTAATCGTGATGGGCTATTTATCCTTCGTGCATCAGAGGATCAGATAGCAATTGAAAGCATAGAATCATCACGAGCCGAGTTAATGATCACACCTAATCCTGCTTCGTCTTCAATAATGCTATCAGGTCCATTCACTAACTGCCATATTGAAATTTATGACTTGAGAGGTTGCGAAGTTTTAAGAGTAAATGCTATTCCCTTTGTAGAAGGACTAAATATTGATATCAGCTCAATCAATCAAGGAGCGTACTTGATGCGGTTTATAGATGCCAAATCAGGAGAAGTCAAAGCAACTGAGAAGCTAATACTATCTGCCAAGTAATTTAACTTTATACTTAGCGGGGTTTGAGCTCTTTCTCAACAATCTCTTGAAGATCATTTGTGGCAATCCCCCTATGGAGCTCTCCGTCCATAGCGATACTTATAAGCCCTGTTTCTTCACTAACGACAATTATCAGTGCGTCAGTTTTTTCCGCCAATCCTAATGCAGCTCTATGTCTCATTCCGAGTTCGGCAGGGATATCATTTCTTTGAGTTACTGGGAGCACACATCTAACGGCGCGTACTCGCCCTATCGCGATATACATTCCACCATCGTGCATGGAGTTGTCCTTATGAAAGGTTGCCTCGATTAACGGCCCGAATATGTCTGAGTTGAGTTTAGTAGATCCTTGCAGATGTAAAGTGAGATCAGATGATCGTTGAATAACAATTAGAGCTCCCTCTTTTCGTGAGGATAAATTAATAACGGCAGAACAAATTTCATCAACTTTTAGGGGCGCACGATCTTCATGTCGAATAGAAATTATTTTATTTAACCACTTTTTAGGTTTGTCAATATTCGCTCTATCTC
>JABISU010000158.1 GCA_018700255.1 Flavobacteriales bacterium
CCAAGAGGTGGATTCATCATTTGCTAACGGAACAATTATCAGAGTCAATGTAAACAAAGGCAAAAAAGTAAAAGTCGACTTAATTATAATTAACGGCATCACAGCTTTTGAAGCTAAGAAGGTTAAACGTAAAATGAAATCTACCAAGGAAAAAACATGGTGGAGATTTTACAAACCCTCAAAATACTTAGCCGATGAGTTTAAGTCTGATCAACAGGCGATTATTGCTATGTATAATAATGAGGGATACAGAAATGCTCGAATTATCAGTGATTCATTATACAGAACTGAGGAAGGACTTGTGGGTTTAATCGTTAACCTTGAAGAAGGGACACCATTCCGTTTTGGAAATATTACGTTTACGGGTAACACAATGTATCGTACTACTCAACTTGACTCTATTCTCGGAATCCACAAAGGAGATGTTTACTCACTCGCTCATCTTGAGACGCGTGTATTTATGGATCCTAAAGGGATGGATCTTAGCTCCCTTTACCAGGATGATGGATATCTCACCTTCCGGGCAATGCCTATAGAGAAACGTGTAGAAAACGACACTATCGACATAGAAATCCGCATGATGGAAGGTCAGCAGTTCCGCATTGGTAAAATCCTTGTAGAAGGGAATTCTAAGACAAACGATCATGTTATATACCGTGAAATCCGTACCCGCCCAGGCGATCTTTTTAGTAGAACAGATATAATCAGGACTCAGCGTGAGCTTTCTCAACTGAATTATTTCAATCCTGAGGCTTTCGGAATTAATCCCATCCAACATCCGGAGGATGGAACTGTTGATATTGAGTATCAAGTAGAAGAAAAACCTTCTGACCAAATCGAGCTTAGTGGTGGTTGGGGTGGCGGTCGTGTAGTAGGATCCCTTGGACTGAGCTTCACAAATTTTTCAGCTAAAAACATGTTTAAGAAGGGTGCTTGGCGTCCTATACCAACTGGAGATGGTCAGCGCCTAAGCATCCGTGCACAGTCTAATGGCCTCTACTTCCAGAGCTACAATTTGAGCTTTACCGAGCCTTGGTTAGGCGGGAAGAAACCCAATTCGTTGAGCGTATCAGTTTGGAAATCTGTCCAGTCTAATGGTCAACCTAAGTATATAGAAGATGAGCTGAATCTGCTGCGCAATTCCCTTGAAGTTATTGGTGCTCAAATCGGTTTAGGCCAAAGGTGGAAAAAGCCAGATGATTGGTTCCAAATGCGCGCCTCTTTATCGTACCAGAATTTCAATCTTAATAACTACGGTTCTTTTTTCAGTTTTTCTAATGGGAGTTCAAATAACCTCGCTGCTCAATTCACCCTCGGGCGTAATTCAATTAGCGATCCTATATATCCGACTTGGGGTTCCAATGTTGAGGTGAGCGTCAAAGCTACCCTGCCATACAGTGCATTCCGCCCTGACGATTATTATGAAGATCTTTCTATCGAAGAGCAATACAAGTGGGTAGAATACCACAAATGGAAGTTCAAAGCGGAATGGTACACTCCTTTATCAAGAAGTGGTGGTGAAAACCCTCGAACTCTCGTTCTAAAGATGGCTGCTGGTGTAGGTATTGTAGGTCAGTACGATCGCGGAGTGCCACTATCTCCATTCGAGCGCTTCTACATGGGCGGAGTATACCTTAGCGGATATACACTTGATGGACGAGAAATCATCAACCTCCGTGGATATGACGAACTTTCACTCACGTCTCCAGACCCTCAAACAGGTGCCCCAGTTGCCGCTAAGTATACCGCAGAACTTCGCTACCCAATATCAACGAACCCGAGTGCGACGATTTACACCCTTGCCTTCCTCGAGGGTGGTTCCACCTGGGAAGATGCTCGAGCATTCAACCCATTTCAAGTATACAGATCAGCTGGTGTAGGCCTCAAAATTTTCCTACCCATGTTCGGACTACTCGGACTTGATTACGGTTGGAGACTGGATGACGTAGAGGCAATACCTGGCATGTCACGAGGTCAATTCCACTTTAGTATGGGGATGAATATGGGAGAACTATAGTACATATAACAATGATTAGTATAATTCTACGTTAATACCCAAGCGAGACAGCGTTACGTTCATTAACTTCGCAAAGAATACACTAAAGATGTCACGAATTTCCCCTAATTATAAAATCACTCTCGCAGCTTTCGCGATTGCATTGTTCTCTTTCGCTCCTAAAAGCGCATCAGCTCAGAAGTTTGCCTACATAGATTCGGATTATGTTTTACTTCACATGCCTGATTACGCTTCTGCCCAGCAGGAGCTTAATTCTTACGCAATGGAGTGGCAAGCGGAAATAGAAACTAAGCTAGATGCTGCCGATAGACTTGAAGTTGCTTATCGCGCGGAAAGAGTTCTTCTCACAAAGGAAATGCGACAAAAGCGTGAGCAGGAAATCATCAAAAAAAGAGCAGAAGCAAAAGAAATGCAAAAGCAGAAATTTGGTGTGGATGGAGAGCTTTTTGAAAAGCGTCAAGAACTTATCGAACCCGTCCAACAACTCATTTTCGAAGAATTAAAAGATATCGCTGGGGGTTCAGGTTACATGGTAATCTTCGACAAGAGCAATCAAAGCAATATGCTGTATACCAATCCCAAGTACGACATCTCAGATCGTCTCATCAAAAAGCTAGGCTATGTTCCTGGAGAGACTATAGAAGTTGATAAGGAAGAAGGAGATGGTGGTGTAGTTGGCAAGGCACGTGATGCGGTTGATGGGGCACGCGACTCTGTTCGTGATGCAGGCAGATCAACTATTAATAATGCCCGTGGTGCGACTACTGGTGGATCTAAAGGTGAAAAACAATAATTTAGCAATTAATCAATTTAGCAATCAATCTTTTTTTATGAAACAGTTTATACTTCTTTGTGGCCTTATAGGCTTCATGTCATTTGGAGCTTTAGCCCAAAAATTTGGTCATATTGATGCCCAGAATTTACTTCTTAACCTTCCTGAACGTGCTGAAGCACAAGCCTCGATAGAGTCCACAGCAATGGAATTTGAACAGGAGATGACTCGTATGCAAGAGGACTTACAAAATAAGTATGGAGAATATCAAGCGAAAGCCGAGTCGTGGCCAGCAGCAATACGCGAGTCAAAGGAACGCGAGATACAGGGTCTAGACCAAGGTCTTCAAGAGTTTGGTGCTACTGTTCAAGCTGAGCTAGCTGGCTTAGAAGAATCACTACTTTCTCCTATGATAGCACGCGTACGCGCAGCAATCGAAGCAGTAGGGTCAGAGCACGGATTTACCTACATTTTTGATGCTAGTATGGGAGCAACTCTATACAATGGAGGAGAGGATGTAACCGATTTAGTTCGCACTAAGCTCGGCATGTGATAGAACGACGACCCATAGGAATTTTCGATTCAGGCATTGGTGGCCTAACAGTTGCCCGTGCTATTAACGATCTACTTCCTAATGAGTCTCTTCTGTATTTTGGAGATACTGCCCATTTACCATATGGAGAAAAGTCTCCAGAGTTAATAAGGCGCTA
>JABISU010000017.1 GCA_018700255.1 Flavobacteriales bacterium
CTATCAGGACAATTACGACATGTCTGAATCTATCGCTCGAAGCGATACTTTCGATATCGACGCATACGAAATTGATCTTGACCTGACCCAGTACAGTCTCCAACAAATGGACGCGAGGGCTGTTATTACACTTTCCATAGTTGAAAGTGGTGCAGAATCTGTTTGGTTCGATTTGATTGGCTTAACTGTAGATTCTCTTAATGTCAACGGTGAAACCTCCGTTTTTTTGCATGAAAATGGCAGGCTCATCGTGCCTGCTCCAGAAGGGGTTTTTACTGCTGAGACCACTCACCAGATTGAAGTGTACTATAGCGGTCACCCAACACAAGATCCTTATTGGGGTGGTGTTTATTTCGCATCAGAATATATCTATCACATGGGGATCGGCCTTACAAGTATCCCCCCGAATTATGGAAAAGTTTGGCACCCCTGCTTCGATAACTTTGTAGAAAGGGCAACATATACATGGAATATTCGAAGTGCCGGAGGGATGAAGGCACACCTTCAAGGAACCTTCTTGGGAGAAACCTTCGAAGAGGGAGATACCCTAACTCGAAGCTTCACCTTAGAACATCCAATTCCTACACACTGTGCTGCGTTTGCAGTGGCCAATTACGCCGATAGTAATTTCGTTCACACTGGAGAATATGGCGATATCCCTGTGAGATTAACTGCTAAACCTGAAGATATTAACCAAATGGTAAATAAATTCAATGATATAGGATATGCTATTGACGCTCTTGAGTATTGGTGGGGTCCTTATGCATGGGAAAGGGTGGGGTATGTCTTAACTACCGAAGGAGCCCTTGAAATACCCACGAATATCGCCTACCCTAAGTTTATGATTGGAGAAAGTGTAGGGGTGAATGGTGATTTATTTGCGCATGAATTAGGGCACCACTGGTGGGGTGATTTAGTCGCTCCGAGCATACACAACCATATGTGGATCAAAGAAGGTCCTGCTGAATATTCCAGTCATTTGTTCATAGAGCTTAAAGATGGGCACGAGGAGTTTGTAAAGTTGATCAAGGACAACCAGAAGTTCGTGCTTGAAGAGTGTCATATTCAAGATGATGGCTTTCACCCTTTATCTCCAATGCCTGACGAGCATATTTACGGCAGGCACACTTACTACAAAGGGGCCTCTATTCACCACAATTTGAGGGCTTACCTCGGAGATGATACTTATAGAAATGCATGCCAAAACGTAATAGCTACTCATTTCGATAGTCACATGGATGCTGAAGTTTTCATGGAAACACTCGAGGATTTTACCGATCTAGACCTTCAACCTTTCTTTGATGCACAAATCTTCCAGCCTGGATTCTCAACTTGGCTTATAGACTCAACTTCCACAACATTCTCAGATGGAGAATATGAAACAACTCTTTATTTAAACCAAAAACTACGCGCCTGTTCTTCGTTCCACGAAAATGAACCCTTAGATGTCACTCTTTGGGATGCATCATGGGATACGGAGGTCGTTAACATTCGTGTAGGTGGGGAATACGATGTTGCTACAATTTCTCACACAGATCCATTTATTCTTGTCGCCTTAAACACTGATGGAAAACTAAATCAAGGGCGACTTGACAACACAATCTCGATAAACGAGCCTACTGGGCTATCAAGTATCCCATGGGTCGAAATGAGGATGGGATGTGACGAAATTAGCGACAGTGTTATTGTACGGCTCGAACATCATTGGGCAGCTCCGGATAACGAACCTACAGCATTTTATATAGATGAAATTAGCGACACTCATTTTTGGACCGTTGATGGCACATGGGAAGATGAAATTGAAGGAACCAACGCCCTTGTTCTTGATGCTCGATTTTCATATGTCGGCAACAATGAAGAAGGTTTAGATTTTGATCTGTATTACGGAGATGAGGAAGATGCTTTTCTTGCCTGGAGGCCCAACTCATCCTCCACTTGGGTTCAGTACCCCGATTACACATGGCAGTCTGGTTCTTTAATTAACGGAAGTGGTGTTTTTAAAGTCTCAACACTAAGAAAGGGTCAGTACGCATTCGCTAACGGCGATATATCACTCTCTGAAGAGTATTTGGCTTTTGGAAACTCTCCAGCCCTTGCCTACCCCTCTCCCGCTCGAACTAGCATAACCCTTGATTTCAGAAATAGCACCACTCAAAACAGTTCTAAAAATCAAGTTGTCAAAATTTGGGACGTAACTGGCCGATTCGTTTGCACAAAGACCATTAATGACTTCACGCCCTTAAATCTAAGCCTTGAGGGTTGGTCTGAAGGAGTATATGTTGCAGTTTTATTCGATCGTGACGGGTTCGTCAACAGCACTCGCTTTGTCGTCGATAAGTGAGCTGGTAAACGGACTCACTGATTTTACGATTCCTTCGACTTCTCTCATGTATTGCCGTTTGTCAAAATAGGGAGC
>JABISU010000270.1 GCA_018700255.1 Flavobacteriales bacterium
CATTGACGGAGGGCTATACAATTATAGGTATGATATGCTTGAACACTGTACACTGAATGACGACGAAGTTGTTTGGCCCAATAGTCCACCTTCTACTTTTATATTTAGAAATCTATTGCGCAACGACAGATTCGTGTATGAATTTATCTCAAGGTATGCAGAGATTCTCAGCTCAAACTTCTCCCTAAACACAATAATTAACAAAGCATCATTCTTTGTAGACCTATACTCCTCAAGCATTTCAGAACATTCTGACAGATGGAATTTCCCCGAGAATGAAAATGTATGGAGAAATGACATTAAAGAACATCTTTTAGAATTTTTAGAGAAACGACACTGCTATGCAGTAGAAAATTTATCTAACTTTTTGGATCTTTCGGATTTCCCTTTCGATTGTCGCTCTGAGGCAACATTCAACACTCTTTCAGCTTATCCAAATCCTAGCTCGGGGGAATTTTCGCTATTGAATACATCAGAAGATTCAATGTTTGGAGCTGTGACGATTTCCACAACCTCTGGATCAATAGTTTATTCTGAAGAAAGCGTAACGATTAGAGGCGGCGAAACACTTGAATTAAACAATTTAGATTTGCCTAAAGGCATCTACATAGTTACCTTCCAAGGATCTCTAAAAGGTCAGAGCTTAAAACTTATTGTCTTTTAAAAGAATAGCCCCGCTAACTCAACAGTTAACAGGGCTTTCTTTTTTTTTTGGAGGTCCGAAGCGGATTCGAACCGCTGTAGCAGCTTTTGCAGAGCTGAGCCTAGCCGCTCGGCCATCGGACCATTACACCACAAAGATACACAACTGAGAGTATAAGGCTGCACTCATTACTATCTTCGTTCCATGAATTTCAAGAGATTAATACCTAACGCCCTGACAATGGGTAATTTATTAGGGGGAGCATATGTATGCTGGGAAGCGGCTTCAGGGGCTGACATAACAGACGGAAGAATAGCGGCGATTTGGTTGGCGGCAATGTTTTTTGATGTTTTAGACGGATGGGCTGCGAGGAAACTTGGTGTGGAAGGCCCGATGGGTGTGCAGTTAGATTCTTTAGCGGATCTTGTGACGAGTGGGTTAGCCCCAGCCTTTGTTTCATATAGGTTGATTTGTGAAAGCGGGGCGTGTGATAGCTTAATGCTTAACGCCCTTCCTGCACTACTTGTAGTAGCTACAGCGTATAGACTAGCTAGATATAACGTAAGCGCCTCGGAAGGAGAGGGCACAGGATTTTTTGAGGGGCTACCAGCTCCAGCAGCTGGATTATTTTGGATGGGGATGACGTTGTGGTGGGGAGCGGCCTATACGGGAAGTGATTATCAAATAAGAGTGATGCTTGTAGTTGCGTCCGTGGGCATGGTTATGTTCCCTCTTTTAATGGTGATTAAACGGCCTTTTTTCGGATTAAAAACATGGGGCAAAGACAAGACAATTGATGTGGTAAGAATGGGTCTTGGAGTGGGATTTATCGCAGTTTCTATTGGAACATGGATTGCTTGGGGAAATGCATCCGCAGCGGTGTCGTTGTGTGTACTTTTGTACTCAAGTTTAGCGCTCATATTTGCCCCTAAAGATATTACCTCATGAAATTTGTAGCAGAGATTGACATAATGCCCCTTCCGACACTTTTAGATCCTCAAGGAAAAGCTGTTGGTGGCACCATGAAGAGTATGGATCTTTCTGAGATAGTTGGTGTAAGAATAGGAAAACACGTGACTCTTGAAGTAGATGCCGCGGACAAAGCTATTGCCGAGGCTAAGGTTGTTGAAGCTTGTGAAAAGCTTCTTGTAAACCAAATAATGGAGGGCTTTACCTTCCGAGTAGAAGAGTCGAAGTAAACCTCGCAATTTGCTTTATTAAAGCAACCCCGCAGACAACAAGAGAGCGAATAGCTCAGTATGTGATGGAGCGCCTTGTAACGTGGCGACAATATCAAAAGGGCTAATACTATCTTCTTTAAAGATGTTTATCACGTCTTCATGTGACGAGTCGGGGCGAATCGTGTACGCTATATCTAAAGGAAAATTACTATCTCCCACATAGATAACATCTTGCTCAAGAGTATATGTGATTGCATCTGTGAAGTATGAATCTCCGATGTGCAATTTCCCCTCCCTTAGAGTGTATGCAATATTAAAGGTGCTGGTTGAAAATCCAGAGTAAATCCTATCGCGATCCACAGTATAGAGGATCTCTCCTCGCCACCCATTTCCATTCCTAACCACTCCACCATCGATGTGGCTGATTACCTCATTCCATCGAAGAGAATTTGAAGGGTAGAGGTATGTTGCGGTTTGGGCTAAAGAGCTAAGGGAAACAATCGCAAGAGCACAAGTGAGGATTAAACGCATTCTAAAGTCTCTTCGTAAACTACGCAAGCCGCTTGAAGCGCTTGATCTATATCAGCGATGAGATCCTCTGGGTGTTCGAGCCCGATAGAGATACGAACGAGACCCTCTGTTATTCCGTGTTTTAATTTTTCTTCAACAGAAACTCCAGCGTGAGTCATACTAGCGGGGTGCTCAGCTAAAGACTCAGTTGACCCAAGACTGACAGCGAGTTGTATATGGTTGAGGGCGTCTAGGAAAGCAAAGGCAGCCGGACGTCCACCAGGAAGTTCCATAGCGAACATTGCTCCTCCGTTGGCCTGCTGCTCTTTCACAATTTCAGCGGACCGAATATCACCAGACCCCTCTAAATCTTCTGCCCAAGCAGAGTAGATTTTATTTATTCCAGAAACAGGTGTACCTGGAGCCTCTTGGATATGGTCGAGGATAAGGCGGGCAGAATGGATTTGTCGGTCAACCCTAACTTGAAGAGTTTCCATAGACCTTGACAGCATCCAACACGTGTGTGGGTCAGCCATACCTCCAAAGAACGTTCTATACTCAAACACCTTTGCCATTGCCAGCGCTTCTCCACTGACCGCTCCAGCTATAAGATCGCTATGTCCCCCGATATATTTCGTTGCGGAGTAAACGTTTAAATCAGCACCTAGCTCTAAAGGCCGTTGTATAATAGGCCCTAAGAAGGTGTTATCAACGGCTACAATTATGCGGTGATCCTCAGAAGAGTTTTTCTTTGCCCAATCCGCAGCTGTTTTAATGCTATGAACTTGCAGTGTGGGGTTTGCGGGGGTTTCCAAGTAAATCATTCCAGGTAGCCCATCCGCCTCAGTCACAGATGCTAAATCATCGAGACTCTCCATGCTTTTAACACTTACACCCATAGACGGAAGGATATCATCAACAATGTGTTGAGTTCCACCATATAAAGGGCCTACATACCAAAGTGGCTTGTCAGGACCCGTTAAAGCAAATAACATGGTGCTAATTGCAGCCA
>JABISU010000020.1 GCA_018700255.1 Flavobacteriales bacterium
AGAAAGGCTGATAAACGAAGGAAGGATTCAGTAGATTTGGTATAAGTAAAAAGCACAATGAAAATTAACCCTGAAGAAGAGAGTAAAGAGATCCTGAAAAGGTACCGGGGATTGTTGCGTGCTGCTAACAATAGTAAGAGTCGAGAGGATAGGAAGAAGATTCGTAAGGCCTTCGACCTCGCACTTGAATTTCATTCTGAACAGAGACGAAAAAGTGGAGAGCCGTATATCTACCATCCGATTAGCGTAGCAAAAGTGGTTGCAGGAGAATTAGGGTTAGATACTACGTCAATTGTGTGCGCACTTCTACACGATACGGTGGAGGATACAAAATTGACTTTGGAGGAGGTAGAGGAGCTGTTTGGCGAAAAGGAGAGAGATATCGTCGATGGGCTGACTAAGATGAGTGACGTTTTCGAACCTGGAACTAGTGCGCAGGCTGAGAATTTTAGGAAAATGTTACTGACTTTGAGCAGCGATGTGAGAGTCATCTTAATCAAGCTTGCAGATAGGCTGGACAATATGAGAACTCTTGCGCACATGAGCCCAGATAAGCAGCAAAAGATTGCTAGTGAGACGCTCTACATGTATGCTCCGCTTGCTCATAGATTGGGATTGCACGCAATAAAAAGTGAGCTTGAGGATCTTTCTTTAAAGTATAAAGAAGCTGAAGAATATGATTTAATACAATCCCGACTTAGAAAAACCAAGGCGGTAAGGGCGAGATTTATTCGAAGCTTTTGCGCTCCCATTAAAAGGGAACTCGATGAGGCGGGAATTAAATATGAGATAAAAGGCAGACCAAAGTCGATTTTTAGTATTTGGTCTAAAATGGAGAAGCAAAAAGTATCCTTCGAAGAGGTTTATGATGTGTTTGCTGTAAGAATAGTTATAAATACTGAGAGGGCTAAAGAAAAAATGGAAATCTGGAGGGCCTACTCCATTGTAACAGATTTTTACCAACCTAACCCAGACAGATTGAGAGATTGGATAAGTTTACCCAAGGGCAATGGATACGAATCGCTTCATACAACAGTCATGTCGCCGACTGGAAAGTGGGTGGAAATACAGATTCGCAGTGAAAGAATGGATGAAGTTGCGGAAAAGGGCTTCGCTGCTCACTGGAAATATAAGGAGGGGAAGGGTGAGAAGGCTGGTGGTTCGCAGATTGACAATTGGTTAGGCCAAATAAGAGAAATTTTAGAAAGCGGGGACGGCGACGCGCTGGCATTCATAGATGACTTCAAAATGGACTTGAAGACGAAAGACATCTACGTGTTTACCCCCAACGGCGATATGAAAACCCTCCCGAAAGGTGCTACTACACTTGATTTTGCATTTCTCATACACTCTAGAGTGGGTTCTGAATGTATCGGAGGTAAGGTGAATCACAAACTTGTTCCACTGAGTTATGAGCTCAAGAGTGGAGACCAAATCGAGATCATTACTTCTCGCAAGCAAACTCCAAAAGAAGATTGGCTTGGATATGTTGTCACCACAAACGCGAAGCAAAAAATACGACACAGTCTCAAAGAAGTTGAACGTTCACAAGCTTTAAATGGAAGAGAGATCTTTAGCAAATGGGCGAAAAAAAATGGGCTTCTTTTCAACGAAGGCAACGTAGAATCACTATTCAGGAAGCACAAGTTTGATTCTGCACAGGAGATGTTCTTTAGAATATCTATAGGGACGTTGGAATTGGATAAATTGAAGGGTTTTAAAATACTACAGGGGAAATTTGTTTGGGCGAAAGGGCCTGAACCAAATACATCTAAGAAGACAGTTGTAAGCGAAAAATTCGTCCCAAATGCGAAAGAGGACACATTGCTCATCGGGGAAAGCTTACAGAAGCTTGACTACACGCTAGCAAATTGCTGTAATCCTATTGCTGGAGATAATGTATTTGGATTTATAACTGTTAGTGGTGGAATTAAGGTGCATCGGGAGAACTGCCCCAATGCAACTAATATGCTCTCGAGGTATGCATATCGGATGATGAAAGCAAGATGGTCCAGTATGGCGGCAACTCAGTTTGAGGTGAAAATTGCGTTTACGGGGATTGACAATGTGGGACTTGTAAATCAGCTTACTACAGTCATTTCAGACAATATGAAAGTAAATATGAAATCGATTAGTATGGAATCTAGAGATGGTATTTTTGAGGGTTCGATTAAAGCTCTTGTAACAAATACTTCACATTTGAAAGATTTAATGACAAAGTTGAAAAATGTTTCAGGAGTTCACACAGTTGAGAGGGTGGACGAAGAGGTATAGACTACATTTGTGACTTGCTATAAGCTTATGTCAAGCGACGAAATATTCATACAAGCAAAAGATATTTTCGAGGTGTACCTCGAACACAACGGGCACCGAAAAACGCCTGAGCGCTTTTCTATACTTGAAGAAATTTACGCTATACAAGGCCATTTCGATGTTGAAACTCTATACGAGATCATGCAAAATGGTGAGTGTCGTGTTTCTAGGGCAACTCTGTACAACACGATGGAGCTGCTTCTCGATTGTAACTTAGTGAGGAAGCACCAGTTTGAAGAAAAAATTGCACAGTATGAAAAGTGTCACAGAGTAAGACAACACGACCATGTGATTATTGCAGATACGGGAGAGGTAATCGAGTTTTGCGACCCGAGAATTCAACAAATAAAAGCGACTTTAGAAGAGCACTTCGGAATTGAAGTGCTACATCATTCTTTGAATATTTATGCGCGCAAGCGGAAAACAAAAAACTGAAGCATGAAAGCTGATGTACTATTAGGCCTCCAATGGGGCGATGAAGGAAAAGGTAAAATAGTAGATGTTCTGACTCCAGAATACGGTGTTATTGCTCGATTTCAAGGAGGACCCAATGCGGGACACACAATAATTTTTGACGGTAAAAAACACGTTCTTCATACGATTCCAAGTGGGATTTTTCGCGATGATATCTTAAACGTAGTCGGAAATGGTGTCGTGGTAGATCCTGTTATTTTTAAAAATGAAATCGAAGGATTGCTAAAGAGTGGAGTCAGTCCATTCGATTCTCTCGTTATTTCTCGTAAAGCTCATTTAATTATGCCCACTCATGGACTTTTAGATGCTGCATCTGAAATGGCCAAAGGCAAGTTGAAAATTGGCTCAACATTAAAGGGAATCGGTCCTGCTTATATGGATAAAACCGGGCGTAATGGTTTGAGAATTGGAGATGTTGAAAGTACACATTTCATGGAACGGTACACTTTATTACGAGATAAACACGTCCATATGCTCGCGCAATATAAAGATTACAAGTACGACTTATCGGAAAGGGAAGCGGAGTGGCTAGAAGCCGTAGAATATCTTACAAAATTTAAATTCATAGATAGCGAGCACATCCTTAATAAGGAGCTTAAAGAAGGGCGAGGGATTCTTGCAGAAGGTGCTCAAGGAACTATGCTTGATATAGATTTCGGAACCTATCCATTTGTAACTTCATCAAACACAATTACAGCAGGAGCTTGTACCGGACTGGGAATACCTCCAAATAAAATAGGAGAAGTATTTGGGATTTTTAAGGCTTATTGTACAAGGGTTGGTTCAGGTCCATTTCCTACTGAACTTCTTGAAGAAACTGGAGAAAAACTAAGAGCTGCAGGTAGTGAATTCGGAGCTACTACTGGCAGACCTCGAAGGTGTGGTTG
>JABISU010000133.1 GCA_018700255.1 Flavobacteriales bacterium
AAGAATGTTAGACGCTATGAAGTGGAGTACTCTTGCAAATGATATAATTCCTGACAACCCCCACTTTATGGATACGATGGCGCTTGTGCTACACCGTTTGGGTCAGGATTCAGAAGCTTTAATTTGGATTGTAAGAGCCTCAACTTTAGTCTCATCTCCTAACCCTGTATTTATCCAGAGAGAAGGAGATATTCGTGTTTCTTTAGGCGAGGTAGAAAAAGGGGAACGACTTTTGGATATAGCTAAGGAATTGAGAAAAGAATGATGAAGCTCCATAAAATAATAATCTTTACATCTATTTTTTTCATTCTTGCTAGCACTATCACGAGCTGTTCTAATGAAAAACGACTTGCAGGTGGCAAACCCTTGAGATCTATGGATCCGGTTTCTGTATTGAAGAAAGTTGATGATGCTTCTCTCACCTGGAATTGGTTAGGGATGAAGATAGATACGGATATTAGAGTTAACGACGAGTCCGAATCTTTTACTCTCAGCGTGAGGATGAAGAGAGATAGTGCTATTTGGATCAGTTTATCTCCGGCACTAGGTGTGGAAATCGCTCGAATTATGCTACTTAAAGACTCCGTGAAAGTGATAAGTAAGGTTCCTTTAAACAAGTTTGTTTTTGAAGGAGACTATCTTGAGTTAGAAAACCTCCTTGGGATTCCATTTGACTTTTACTCTTTTCAAGATTTATTTAGCGGGGCTTCACTCGAGCTAGACCCTTTTAATGATAAATATGTATCTAAGGTTAATGGGTTAAATTATGAGCTGATTGAAAAGATTCCAAGAAGAGTGAAGAAATTAATCGAAGGAGTCTCTGATAAGAAAGCTGAGAGATTAATCAACAAGACTGAGATTTCCGAATTAATTGTTAAAAGCTATTGGTTTGATGGCATAGGGTTCACTCCCGTTAAGGATGTCTTCAGACATGTTGAAAGTGGTCTTTATGTGACGGTTAAAAGATTTGGAAATGAAGGGCATAAACAAGGGTGTTTGCCGTCAAAGACGAAAATAATTGCGACTGGGGATGGGGTAGATCTTAATTGTACATTAAATATAAAACGAAGCCGAGTAAACAAGAAATACGACATGCTTTTTGACCCACCCGCTAATTATGAACGCCGTAAATCTCTATAGAACTAGGGTAAATATAAATGGGCTGCTATTTTTTTTAGTGGTTGTCGTGTTCAGCGCTTTTCAACCTGTATTATCACAAACAAATAAGAAAGCTTCGCTCACCGCAGAACGTGAAAAAATTGAAGACCAACTCTTAACAACTTCTAGGTTAATTAGTGAGGCAAAAAGCAATCGAAACGAAGCGAGTTCAAAAGTCGCCCTAATAGATAGGCAGATAGAGCTTCGGGAAAAATTAATCAGACATCATCAGTCCTCAATAAGAAATTTAGAGCGCTCCGTTATAGGAATGGACACTGAAATCCGAGCCTTAGAAGGGCATATTTCTGCTTTAAAAAATGAATATGCCATTATGATTCAGCAAGCTTATAGGATGAAGCTTGCAAGAAATCCACTCATGTTTGTCTTTGCTGCGGAAGATTTCAGTCAGGCAGCTCTTAGGTATAAAATGCTTCAATCATATGCGGAAATTCGAAAAGCTCAAGCTGAAGATATCTTAAACGCTCAGCAAGATCTCGCAAATTCTCGCGAAACACTCACCCACGAGAAAGTGTCTATTCTTGAAGCAATTCAAGACCAAGAAAACGAGCGTGATGCACTAAATAACGATAGAAATACTCGTGCTGACTTGTTAAGTGAGATTAAAAGAGAAGAGAAAAGACTCCGCAAAAAACTCAAAGTTCAAGAAAAGGAACACAAGAGGTTGAGCAACGAAATTAAGCGTATTATAGAAGCTGAGTTAGCGGCAGAAAGAGCTTCCGCAGCAGGAGAATACGCTCTTACCCCTGAGGGTAAAATCATCTCTGAACAATTCGAGAAAAACAAACTCAATCTTCCTTGGCCAGTCGCTCGGGGAGTTGTTACAAAGAATTTCGGGAGACATAAACACCCAACAATACCAGGAATTATCGTTGAAAGTAATGGAGTAGATATTACAACTGAAAAAGGAGCTAAAGTCTTTTCTATATTTGGAGGTACCGTCAGTAGTGTATTCAATTTCCCTGGAGCTGGGGAAACAGTAATTGTTACGCATGGTGGATATCGAACTGTTTATAGCAACCTTGAGGGACTTAAAGTTAAGAAGGGAGATGTTATTGATAGGGCGACTATACTTGGGGTGGTTTGGTCTGGGCCAAAAGGCATATCTGTACATTTCGAAGTCTGGAAAGTTGCCGGAAGCGAGAGGTCGCCACAAGACCCTAAGTCGTGGCTCTTCCCAAGATGAAAATTTATATAATTCCCCTTTTAAGGGTATTGTCAGAACTCGTAAATAGTGCTAATTTTCAATTGTGATAAAACCCGATAAAACCATCATAGCTCTTGTTGGAAATCCCAATACAGGTAAATCTACGCTTTTCAATAGAATCACTGGTACACGTTCTGCTGTAGGTAATATAGCTGGCATAACTATCGAGGCATGTTCTGCTCCTGGCATTATCTCTGGATCTGAAAATTGGGAGTTCGTCGATCTCCCAGGTATTTATAATCTTCATGCCCAAACTGAAGATGGTAGAGTTACAGAGGATGCTCTTATTAACCCAGGCGGAAAATGGAACCCCAATGTGATTCTCCTTATCGCTGATAAGTCTACTCTTCAAGGCCAAGTGTTTCTAGCTCTACAAATTAGAGAGCTCGAAATCCCTTGTATTCTTCTGCTTAATAGAATGAATTACGAGACCGTGGATCCTCAACTTTGTGGAATTTTAGAAAAAGGCCTTGGAATTCCTGTTCGTGAAATTCAAGCACTTAAAGACGACCCCGCTGATTGGGTAAATATGCTTTCTCCATTGCTACATCAACCTACAGTTTGTAGCATACTTAGAAAAGTCCCAGAAAGTATCGAAGAATCTTTGAAAATTCTGAATGCCGTGATGCCTTACGGCACGTTAGGATATCTATGCCACTTAGCTCGGATGAATCACGCTCCAAGTTGGCTTAATGAAGAGGAAAAACGCGCTTGGGAAAAAGCGAGGAGCCAATCCACAGTTTCTCCTGCAGGATTACAACTCGAAGAAGCTGGGCAAAGGATGTCTATTGTTAGGGACCTCCTCAGCCAAGCAGGTAAGCCCGTTAAAGAAAGCGAAATAAGACAGCGTGATGCTTTGAAGCGCCGGCAGAAAATCGACTCAGTATTAACCCACCCAATTTGGGGGAACCTCATCGCAGCTATCCTTTTTTTCGGAATGTTTCAGGCTATTTATAGTTGGGCAACATATCCTATGGATTTAATAGATGGAGCATTTACTTCTATTATCTCAACCATTTCTGAGACACTTCCTGCTGCTTGGTACACGAGTTTACTTGTGGACGGGCTCCTTTCTGGATTGTCGGGGATTTTAATTTTTGTTCCACAAATTGCCATTTTATTCGCCTTTACTGCCTTTTTAGAACATTCCGGATATATGGCTAGGCTCGGATATCTCTCAGATAGATTCTTTCGTCGCTTAGGGCTTACTGGAAGATCGTCCGTTTCACTTGTCGGCGGACTCGCTTGTGCCGTACCTGCTATTATGGCTGCAAGAACCATTTCTGATAAACGCGCTCGCCTGTTAACTATCCTGGTCACTCCTATGATGACTTGCTCGGCAAGGCTTCCAGTTTACGCTTTCTTAATTGCTTTTGCAGTTCCTGATGAAATCATATTCGGCTGGTTCAACCTTCAAGGTCTATTCCTATATGCTCTTTATTTAATCGGAGCATTATCCGCTTTAATTCTTGCTTTTATCATTCATAGGGCTATCCCAAACCCTCAGGCACAAAATGAAGCGGCTGAAGAATGGCCTGCGTACAGGCTCCCTTCTCTTAAAGCAGTATTAGGCCAATCATACCGTCAGGCCTCCATCTTTCTTCGGGCAGCTGGATCAGTTATTCTTATCATATCTCTCGTCCTCTGGTCACTCGGATTTATCGGGCCGGGTACGCTGAAAGAACGTGAAGCTCTGGATCAAGGAGAGCGCATGGAGCAATCGTGGCTTGGTAGCATTGGAAATGCTATAGAACCTATTGTCCGACCACTCGGGTACGATGGTAAAATGGGGATTGCTATCGTCAGCTCTTTCGCTGCACGAGAGGTCTTTGTTGGCACTATGCACACCCTATACCCCACTCCTGAGGGTGGAGATGGAAGCATTCGTGCACTTAAGGATCGACTTGCTAATGAAGTCCTCCCAGGCACCAATCGACCCTTACTCAATACCGCATCTGCTGCATCACTAATTGTATTCTATATGTTCGCAATGCAGTGCATGAGCACAATTGTAATCGTTCGCCGCGAACTTAACAGTTGGCCTTGGGCCCTTGCTCAAGCAGCCGGATATACAATATTTGCCTACTTAGCCGCCTTGGCCACATACAATGTCTTCGATGGTTTCTAAGATTACAATTCCGTGGCTTGAAGTAGGCTATACAATCTTTTCTAATGAAGGGCCTCAAGGCTTGAAAATAGAGGTTCTCTCTAGAAAGGTTGGTAAAAGCAAATCATCTTTCTATCACTGTTTTACAGATCTAGACTTTTTCATTGATGAATTGTTGAGTTTTCATATCGTAAAATCTACTGAGATTTTTAATCGTGTTAAAATATGTGAGACTTTGGTGCCAGATGTTTTTGAGGTACTCTATGAGTTTAAAGAGGACGCTTTTTTCAATCGTCAATTAAGAATCAATAGGCATATTGAAAGCTATAAATTATGTTTTGAAAAAGCACATAAACCAATTGAAGATGCTCTCTTAAAATTATGGCCTGAAGCAATTGGTTTAGACGATAAGCCTCATCTCGCTAGAATGATTTTAAACCTAACTGTAGAAAATTTCTATCTCAGATTGACAGATGAAACATTTACAGAACAAGGGTTAAAAAGTTATTTAGACGAAATCAGAGCTATAGCAAAAGAGATGTAAGCACTCGCGCGAAAGAGCATGTTGTACGGTACCGTCTAACGATTCTCAATAATAGCTTTTACATTTGTCTATGAGGCGTCTTCAACTCAAGTATCTTTTTGTTTACACAACCCCAATCGTAATTTTGTTTTCCTTGTGGGCGGGGAACATCTTGTCATTTTTTGCTTTGTTCTTCATATTCGGTCTGATTCCATTTGTTGAATTATTTGCCAAAGGATCTACTTACAATTTAAATCCTCAAGAGGAAGAGGAGGTAAAAAACAATTTTATGTTTGACTTAATAATCTATTTATTAGTCCCTCTACAATATATAATCCTTATTTACTTTCTCTTTCAAGTAAGTGATGAAACTCTACCTCTTTATGAAAAAATAGGGATGACAACTGCATACGGACTTGCCTGTGGTGGTATTGGAATTAATGGAGCGCACGAACTTGGTCACCGAAAGACCTGGTATGAGCGGTTAATGAGTAAAATGCTGTTACTCTCAACCCTGTATATGCATTTTTTCATAGAACACAATCGAGGACACCATAAACATGTTTCTACTGACCGAGACCCCGCCTCAAGCAGATATAATGAAGATGTTTACTCGTTTTTCTTAAGGAGTATCATAGGGGGTTGGAAGTCAGCGTACCACCTTGAAGAAAAGAAATTAACTTTACATAAAAAGCGTGTATGGAGCAGGCACAATGAAATGCTTAGATTTCAAATAATCCAAATTGCTTTAATCACAACGATTGCATTGGTCTTCGGGCTTGAAACTATGTTTTACTTTATAGCAGGCGCTACAATAGGCATAATTATACTTGAAACGGTAAACTATATAGAGCATTACGGTTTACGCCGAGCGAAGGTGGGTAATGGATTTGAAAGAACGAAGCCCATACATTCTTGGAATTCTAACCACCCAATAGGCCGAATACTTTTGTTAGAGGTTACGCGTCATTCTGACCATCATTATATCGCCAGTAAGAAATACCAAACCCTGAAGCACTTCGATAATAGTCCTCAAATGCCAACAGGATATCCAGGAATGATGATACTCGCACTGTTCCCACCACTGTGGTTTCGTGTAATGAATAAACGTATCGAAAAATATGGCTCTATGCCAACTGAGTCTGCTCTGAAGCAACTCTAACCCAAAGGTGGGCCGCCGCTTCCTTTCTCACAGCTAAGATTCTTCCACAAGTGCAAATTGCCATAGGTCCATTGAGTGGAGCAGCATGCTTTACTTCTACCTCCGACCCCACGCAACAACCCATCTGTACAAGCGCCATGACCTCTTCCGGGGTATCCACCCTTTCAATAACTCCGATCTCGTCAGGTTTAAGGTCACATAATTTTTTTACACTCATGGCGCAAATTTAACTCAACACATCTCCCAAATCAATACCCTTTTTAAGTGATTTCTTGGACGCTCATTCCACACATCTAATTATAACTCTATCACTCATTGTCTTGGATTTAAGACTTTCAAGGTAAGATTATTTTGATTTTTAGCCTTGTCATGTCCTCAAGCTTAATGAACACTTGAAACTATTCTTATTATCTTTCAGCACTCTTGGAGCTTTATTGTTCATGTTACTGACGAACTGTCTGACGAACACTGATCTAAAAATCACTGAGAGCTTTGGTTTTGGGCTATTAACTCAGTTGGTTAGAGTGCTACCTCGACATGGTAGAAGTCACTGGTTCGAATCCAGTATAGCCCACGAAAGGAAACTCACAATTGTGAGTTTCTTTTTATCTTATTACTTTGTGCAATG
>JABISU010000194.1 GCA_018700255.1 Flavobacteriales bacterium
ACTATCCGCTTGAGGTGTGACGGAGTGACTTAGAATATGTACACCGGGAGGTAATTTATCATGAATGAGAGATAAATTAGATGTGAGGATGGGGCATATCGTATTGCACCGAGTGAAAAAGAAGTCGACAATTAGGGTTTGGCCTGAAAGATCGGAAAGGGAAACCGTATCGCCCAGCTGATTAATTAAGGTAAAATCTAAGATGCGATGATCCTTTTCGTGAAGCAAAGTGGGGTCGACTAGCGCTGGATTAATTTGATAAGGTTGATAAATGGGCAATCTATCAGGTTGTTTCAAGTGAAAGAAATAGGTATATAGTATAGCGGCAATTGCTATTAAAGCGAAAAAAGCGAAGTTATATTTAGTGCCCATGAGTTATTTGTCAGAGTTATATGTCTCGATACCAGCAACAAAGGTGCGTAAAATTTTTGAATCTAGGATTGATTCTGATGGAGCCGTTAAAAGATTCCTATCTAAGATTACTAAGTCTGCCCACTTCCCTACTTCAAGCGATCCGACAGATTCGTCTTGAAAATTAGCTATTGCAGCCCAAAGAGTCATCCCATATAGTGCGGACTGGCGTGAGAGAGATTGATCTGTGTGGTAACCTTCTTTAGGAAAGCCATGTAAGTCTTTTCGTATCGTAGCGGCATAGAAGGTCTTAATAGGATCAATATCTTCTACTGGCATGTCAGTACCTAAAGGTAGAAGGCCCAATACCTGTTCGAGATCATTGTAGGCATAAGCGTGTCTGATTCTATTGCGGCCTAGACGTTCGCCAGCCCAGTACATATCAGAAGTAGCATGGGTTGGTTGGACTGAAGGTATTATACTGGCTGATGAGAATAAAGGAAGATCTTCAGGCGAAACTACCTGAGCGTGCTCAATTCTCCATCGTTTATCATTGTGACCACCAAGGATATCGTTGTAAACATTTAAAACATTTCGAACCGCCGAATCGCCTATACAGTGCGTGGCTACCTGGAATCCCAACTCATCAGCCCTTGTGAGATCGTTGTAAAAATCATCTGCATCTTGAAAGATAAAACCCTTGTGATCAGAGCGATCCGTGTAGGGTTCGAGCAGTGCAGCACCACGAGAACCAAGAGAACCGTCCATGTAGAATTTGAGGGAACGTGCTATTAGCCTATCGGTCACGAAGGGGCCAATGGCGAATGTGGAATCTAAATTGGGGTGGGTTCCGCTCGCCATTGCTACTACGCGGATAGAAAGAGCACCTGATTTATGTAGGGAGTCTATAAGCTGAATATCGGAAACATCAAGACCAGCATCGACGATTGAGGTTAGACCGCGAGCGAACAGATGTTTTTCAGCTTCTATGAGTGCTGAGATTTTTAACTTGGTGTTTACAGGCGGAATTATAGCTAGAAGAGAATCTGCTGCGCCGTCAATTAAAACGCCTGTCGGGGTGCCGTCATCAAAGGTTAACATCTCCCCTCCTATTATTTGGCGAGTCTTTGAAAGTCCTGCCAATTTAAGGGCAGCTGAATTAGCCAGTAGGGCATGACCGTCAATACGTCGGATGGCGACCGGCCTTGAAGGGAACAGTTCGTCAAGAAGTGTGAGAGTGGGGAAAGTTGTGGTGGCCCAATCTGTTTGGTCCCAACCTCTACCAGTAATCCAACCTGAAGGGTGATCCACAGCAAATAACTCAACACGATTGAGAACATCTTCATAAGAAGTGGTTCCAACAAGATCAACTGTGAGCAAGCTTAAAGCGTAACCGGTGAAGTGAGCGTGGGCGTCAATAAAGCCGGGATATATGACAGCTTGTTTAAGGTCAATCTTTTTATTTGATGTAAATGAATTCAGTATTGCTCGATCAGGGCCGGTGGCGATTATTTCACCATCTGAAATCGCGATGGCCAAGGGTGTTACTTGTTGATCTGACCCGTCGCAAGTGAGAGCTACAGCGTTATGCAAAATCAAATCTGCCTTTTGAGATTTGAAATTGCAAGAAAGAAGAGCAAAAGCAACAATGGTATAAAGTAGTGAAGGTGGTTTTTGAAAAATATTCATTTTGAATTAAAGGATGAATCCCTAGTGCGTGAACTTGCAAATATGACGAACTATTCACTAAATTCGTAAACATTTTAAAACCAAAAATATGCTATATTCATTACGCCATTTTCTAACTGCTGCCGGAGTTTTCGCAGCTACTTTCATGTCCGCACAAACAGTAACCCACACAATTGCCGAGGTTCAAGGTGAACTTTTTTCATCTCCATTGATTGAACAAGTAGTTACTGTTCAGGGAGTAATTACAGCGGCTAATGATTACAGCTATTTCATACAAGATGGATCCGGACCTTGGAATGGAGTCTACGTATACGATAACACAAATCTACCTACTGTAGGAGATCACGTAATACTACAAGGAGAAGTGGTTGAATATTACGACCTTACAGAGATTTCCAATATTACTTATTTTGAAACTGTAAGTTCAGGTAATGATTTACCTGCGGCAGTTGAGTTAGGAACTGGGTTTATTGGAACATCAGGAGAGCCTTACGAAGGTTGTCGAGTAAAAATAACAAATGCAGCTTGTACTAATACAGACCTAGGATTCGGTGATGCATATTTTGATGACGGATCTGGAGATTGTATGATTGACGATATGCTTTACACTCCCGATCCAGCTTGGGTGCTAGATGAATACTACTCTGTTACCGGTGTTCTTACATACACATATGAAGAGTATAAGATAGAACCAAGCAGTGCTGCCGATGTTAGTATTGGGATGGCTGTAGGATCAATCGAAGTTTCTGTATTTAATGTTTACCCTAACCCAACAGTTGATGCTTTAAACTTCAGATTGAACTCAAATGCCAAGGCCTACGTATATGATTCAAATGGGCGTCTTGTGTTCACACAAGATATTGCATCTGGAGAAGTGAACTTAGATGTAAGTGGACTTCGCCTTGGAACATACAGAATTGATTGTGTTTCTGAAACCTCAATAATGAGAGCAAGTTTCGTGAAGCAGTAACTATTTATCCTTTATCGTTATCCGCGTAGCGAGAGCCCGCGTATAACTCATATCCTAGCCACCGACATTCTAAAGGGCCATTGTGCACTTTGTGTCGGTGGTTACTTTTTAAACCTATATGCTTAATTGCCTCAGGATTGGAAGAAATAATCCAAGCCTTAAATCCTGGCCAATTAAACTTGAGTCGATCGCCCATAGCTCCGTACATCTCATCGATATCTTCAGGCTCCATACGCTCTCCATAAGGAGGATTGAGAACGACCATACCTCCATCAGTCGAATTGGGTTCTGATTTAAAGAAGTCAACAAGAGATACTGTTACATCGTGAGAAGGAAGATCAAGTTGAGATAGAGCGTATTTGGTTTGGGATATAGCATCCGGATTGATATCCGAAGCATATATAGTTGTGGGAATAGGCTCATTAAATTCCATAGCTTCGTCACGAATAGTCATCCAAGCAGTACGATTGAAGTTTTTCCACTCCATAAATGCGAAGTGAGAACGATTCGCTTGAACAGGGAGGCCTGAAGCCCAAAGTGCAGCTTCACATGTGAAGGTTCCTGATCCACACATAGGGTCATAAAGGGTAATTCCAGGCTCCCATCCGCTAAGAGCTAAAAGACCTGCGGCGAGGACTTCGTTTAAAGGTGCAATCGCCTTACGTGATCTATATCCTCTTCTAGATAGTGGCTCTCCACAAGCATCAAGAGAAATAGTGACGTCTTGTTTACTAATATGAAGGTGAATTCTAGCATCTGGATTGTCTCTATCGACTGATGGCCTCTCTCCAGTCTTAGCTCTGAATCTATCCACTATAGCATCCTTGAGACGTAAAGTGGCGAACTGATCGTGCTTAAAATAATCTGAATAAATGGTCGAGTCTATTGTGAATGAACCATCTTGATTCATGATATCTTCCCAAGATTTTCTGGCAGCAAGTTTGTAAAGCTCATCTGTGTGATTTGCTTTGAACTGATATAAAATACGAAGAACCTTTAAGGTAAAGCGAGCATGCATGCAATGACGGTACATCACCTCAGCAGTTGCAGTAAAGCCAACCCCTCTCCTACCTAATTTAATTTCTGTTGCCCCATGCGCTTCTAACTCATTTGCAACAAGCTGCTCTAAACCAGAAAGAGTTTTTGCATGGTATTTAGCTGTGGGTACGTTTGGAGTATTCATTTTATATGACTTCTTAAATCTAACTTTGTAAATGGGATTATCCTCCCTTCAGCTTTACTAAATAACCGTCTTTTTCTAATCTTGAAACAACTTTATCTCTTTGGTCTCCTTGGATTAAAATGCACCCCTCTTTAACTGTTCCTCCAACACCGCACATTACTTTAAGGTCTTTACCTAGTTGTAGCAACTCAGAAGCAGGGCCGTTGAAATCTTCAACAATAGTCACAGGCTTACCCGCTCTTTGCTTGCGATCAAGACTAACGTAAAGTTTACAATCCGATGGCGTCCAGGAGGAATCATCTTCCGCCGAGTTTTCATCATCAAAGCTCATGCTAGAATTCGTACTAAAAACCAATCCATCGTTATTGCGTCGTCGTTTTGCCATCTTGTTTGCAAATATTGCGCAAGGTACGAGGTAGATTTGCTGCATGGCACATTTCGAGGACCCAACAAATGAATATTCGACAGTTCATTCTTCTTCTGAGGGAGAGGTGTTATCTAGATTGAGAAGAGCAACATGGCTTACGACAACAAAACCTCAGATGTTAAGTGATCCTATTCAGGGTAGGTTTTTAGCGATAATAAGTAAAATGATTAAGCCTGTGAGGATTTTAGAGTTGGGTACGTTTACCGGATATTCTACAATATGCCTGTCTGAAGGTCTTGAGAAAGAAGGCGTTATTGATACTGTAGAGATTAATGATGAGCTCCAAGAGATTCAGGAAAAGTACTTTAAAGAAGCGGGGATTAGCGAAATCGTGAGAAGGCATTACGGACACGCCCTTGAAATTATGAAGAATGGAGAGATTGAGGGTCCTTATGATTTGGTTTGGATTGATGCAGATAAGGAACACCAGATAGAATATGTAGAGTTTGCTATTTCTAAGCTGAAAACTGGTGGATGGCTCCTTATCGATAATGTAATTTGGGGCGGGGCAGTGTTCGATAAGAAAAAACTGACTAAAGTTGATTCGGGAGCGTCAAGAATACACCGACTTAATCAGTATATCGTTGAATGTAAAAAGGTGGAGAATGTACTCATCCCGGTTTGGGATGGATTACAGGTCTTAAGAAAAATCTAAGCCACTACGGCAGCAACCGCATCAGCAGCTTCTTGAAATAGTATAACCGAAGTCACTTCGAGGCCAGACTCATCAATGAGTTTCTTCGCCTCAATAGCATTGGTTCCTTGGAGACGCACGATTATAGGAACGTCTATGTTTCCCATGTTCTTGTATGCATCGACAATTCCTTGAGCAACGCGATCGCAACGAACAATCCCTCCAAAAATATTAACTAGTATAGCTTTAACCGCAGGATCTTTCAAAATAATCCTGAAAGCTTGCTCTACTCTATCAGCATCAGCTGTACCTCCAACATCAAGAAAATTTGCAGGTTCACCTCCACTTAATTTAATGATATCCATAGTTGCCATAGCTAGTCCAGCACCGTTAACCATACAACCTACGTTACCATCAAGTTTTACGTAGTTAAGCCCAATCTCGTCAGCTTCAAGTTCCGCCTGATCTTCCTCAGTTTTATCTCGCATAGCTTCATAATCTGGATGACGGTAAATAGAATTATCATCCAGACTCACCTTAGAATCTACAGCAATTATTCTATTATCAGAAGTCTTAAGAACTGGATTAATCTCGAACATTGAAGCATCACAACCTATATACGCATCATAAAGTTTGAAAACAAAACTTGTCATTTGCTTAAATGACTGTCCACTTAGACCTAGATTAAATGCAATACGACGAGCTTGGAACCCCTGAAGTCCAGCTCCTGGATCAATCGTTTCAGTGAAAATAAGTTCCGGTGTATTTTCAGCTACTGCCTCAATATCCATTCCTCCTTCAGGAGAGTACATAATGATATTTCTTCCTGAAGATCTATCTAAAAGTACTGACATGTAGAACTCCTCTGTCTCGGATTCACCTGGATAGTAAACGTCCTGAGCTATCAAGACTTTACTTACCATTTTCCCTTCTGAAGAAGTCTGAGCTGTTACAAGGTGTCCGCCAAGTATTCCAGAAGCTACTTCTATTACCTTATCTATTCCCTTAGCTAGAACTACTCCGTGAGACCCTGTTTCTTTGACAGTACCTTTCCCTCGCCCACCAGCATGAATTTGAGCCTTTAGAACAAACCACTCAGTTCCTGTCTCCTCAGCTAATTTCAATGCCGCTTTGTGAGCTTTCTCAGGGGTGTCAGCAACGAGACCTTCTTGAATAGCAACTCCAAAACTTTTAAGGATAGATTTACCCTGATACTCGTGAAGATTCATCTTCTTGCTTATTTGCTTATAATTCGGGCGCTAAGGTAGGCAAGATTAGGGGTTCAATTGCGTAGATTGCGTAAGTGATTAGAGTTAAAAATATTCGGAAGTCATTCGGAGCTCTTGAAGTTCTAAAAGGAATAGACATAGAAGTGAAGAAAGGCGAAGTGGTAAGCATCGTTGGCACATCTGGAGCGGGCAAGACGACCTTACTTCAGATCTTTGGCACCCTTGATGTAGCTTCATTTGGTACTCTCGAAATAGCAGACCAAACCGTTTCTGATCTCTCCCGTAAAGCACTTGCGGACTTTAGAAATAAACACATCGGATTCGTTTTCCAATTCCATAGACTTCTCCCTGAATTTACCGCACTAGAAAACGTCATGATGCCTGCATGGATAGCAGGGATGAACGATGAAGACGTTAAATCGAGAGGAATTCAATTACTTAAAGATTTAGGATTAGCAGATAGAGCTACCCATTTACCCTCTGAACTTTCAGGCGGTGAACAACAACGAGTAGCCGTGGCTAGAGCATTAATGAATAATCCTGAAGTATTACTTGCTGATGAGCCTTCGGGTAATCTAGATTCAGAAAACGCCACTCAGCTTCACGACTTATTTTTCGATTTACGTGATCGACTTGGTTTGACTATTGTAATAGTAACTCATAACGAAGATCTTGCTGCTAGGGCGGACCGAACATTGAGAATGTCTGACGGAGTTTTTGTCTAAATCGGTATTACGGATTTAATGGTGAATCCTATTCAGATATATCCTTTCTATTGTTGGAAATCATACTTAGTCCTGTCTTTGCCTTTTCGTAGCTTGGGTTAATCTTAATAGCTCTTTTTAAGTGGATTACTGCTAACTCGTAATTTCCTATGCTCATATTTGCCATACCAAGATTATAATGTGATTTAGGGTTTTGTGGTTGAAGTTCAACTAACTTTTGTAAAAATGGGAGAGCATCGTAGAAGTTTTTTTGCTTCATATAGATTACGCTAAGACGACCTATGCTTTCGATGTCCTCAGGAATTTCCTCAACTAACTCCTTTAAAAATGGTATGGCTTTTCGGTCCTCACCTCGAAATAAGTGAATAGATGCAATTTGCTTCTTTATACGTAGGGGTGTAATCAGACCAAAATCATCAGCGAGTTCGAAATGAATGAGTGCCTTTTCAAGCTTCTGTGGATTTCGAGTGGAGGAGCGATCGGTTATAACTGATTCATAGATTTTTTGGCCTCTAAAGCTGTGAAATTGAATAAACGCACTATGAACTATGAGAGTAAAATAACAGATGCAGAACGTGATAAAAGTGTATCCAATAGGAGTAATCCGATGCGAGATTTTTAGGATAGTGCGTCTTATTTTGGAACTCTGATTAGTGAGGGTTCTGTAAAATATAATAGATAAATAGGCGGTGACTACGCTGAGACCTATTGACATCAAGAAAGGAATGAGGTCGTATAGAGCACGGAAAATCAAGACACTCAATATAAAAATAATTGCCATAGATATATCCTCCCAAAGAGTGAAATTATATCGTTCCTTATATATTTCAAGCTTACTAATCTTTTTGAAAAGAGGTGGTTTTGTAAAGCCAAAAGACAAAGCTTGTTCAGGACAACCTCCTACACAATCTAAGCATTTCAAACACCTATCGTTTGTGACCATTTCGTACTTCTTTATTTCCTTATGAACGAGAATGTCAGATCCACAATTAGATGTACAAACACCACATTGAACACAGTCACCTGTTAAAATAATTCGACCCGGGGAAACTCGATCTGCTATACTGAAAAGTGCACCATACGGACATCCATAAAAACAAAAACTCCTAGACCCTAGTAAATAAATTATTAAAAAGCCAACAATAAAGAAAGTAGAAAGCGCTATTTCTCCGGATGGGAGATTCCGCCACAAATCATCCGTCACAAAAGAAGACCAACCATCTGAATCTGCCTTTGCCACATGAAGTTTAGCCACTTCGATTCCACCGAAATACATTGCAATTTGAGGCCATACAAATAAATAGAAAACAGCACCTAAAGGAACCCAAATGAAGAATCTAGACCTAATAGCCTGAGGCTTAACACCTATTTTTTTCATAAGCCATGCGCATCCATCTTGAAGAGAGAGAATATGGCAAGCCCATCCACAAAAAAAACGACCTAAAAATAATGTGGCTATCATAACCACGAACATTAAAATGAAACCACCAGTAATAATCCCTTGATGAATAGTGTATAGGACCTCGTTGAGTTCAAGAGGTGCTAATGTTGTACCATTAAGCTTCCAATGAATAAAGTGTATAGCAAATAGCCCCCAAACACTAAGGAGGGCAACGGCCCTCCAATTAGCGAAATTATGTTTTCTTGCTTGATTCAATATATTCGAATAGTACTAGATTATTTATTGTTTACTCAAACATTTATAATAGTGATTTGTACCTACTTCAAATCGTATAACATACAAACCTGCCATAACGTGACTTATATCGATATGTCTCTGTGATTCGTCATTTACTTCTTCAAAAAACTCTTCATAAACCGATCGACCTGCCATATCGAGAATAGCAACTCCTATATCTACATTCCGAGGTACTGAAAAGTTAATCGTGAACTCTCCACTAGATGGATTTGGAAATATTTGAAACATATTACTCCAATCAACATCCAAATTAAAACTATCCTCGATTCCATCACAATTAATTACTTCAGCAACAGTTTCTGTAAAATCGCTTGGGCATCTACCTGCTCCAACTTCCACCTCCCAATCATAAAAGAAATAGTAATAATCATCCCCTGCTGAAGATGTGGTTACACTTAGTACTCCAGGTGTTTCATAAGGATAGTTCACTCCCTCATTATTTCTATACAACTCAGAATCACCAATTGCCGTAATTCTATAGCCATTACCCACTGGAACTTCAAATCCTAAGTGGACAACCTGTTCACCATTCTCAATAAAGAACTCTCCTTGGGCCACCACATTACCCATATTATTCTTAATCTGTATTATTCTGTCAGCAGCACCAAGGGCATAAACCTTCACGGAGTTAAAAATGAATGATTGTTCTGCGTCAAATCGGAGGTATTGATCGCCAGAGAAAAAGCTGCCTCCACCTGAATTATCAAATTTGGCTCCTGTAGATATTTCGCCTGCTGTGGCATTTATTTCAGCAGCAAAGAAAGATGTTGTTGTTTGTAGTTCTTCCGTTAAATAATCGTTCCCTGTTCCTATTTCAAATCCTTCTGCATTAAACCAAACCACATTATCCCCCTCTGCACTAAGTAACGCCATGCTACCCACACAAACAGTATCTGAAGTTGTATTTGGAGGATCAGGTTTTGCTATTTCTGAAACAACAACTTCAGATGAAATAGCAGTTCCACAATAAGACTCAACTTCGACAGAATAAGTACCTGCGCCAACTGTCACGGTTTGGGTTGAATCACCATTAGACCAATTAAAAGACAATCCAGGAGATGCCGTCAAACTAACTTCACCACCCTCACAAATTATAGAAGAGCTTGTAGAAGTGATTGCAGCGAATGGATTGCCTACCTCAGTTTGTTCCGTAAGGGTAAATGGAATAGCAGTCCAATTATTATCCTCATTCGATTCTAATACTACCTCATTAGGATCCACCTCATAAACTATCCAATAATCTCCATTGCAAGTGCCATCTGGAATATCTATCCACATACCATCTAAATACTCCGAATACACATCTGTATATCCAGAAGAAATCCCCTGTTCTATCATACCGCACCCATAATTACCACCTCCAAGACCAAAATTTGGGAAATCCTCGTTTTGTAAATAATTACCCGAATTATATGTTGTGTTATCATCCATACAGTGATTTACTGCGGAGCCGCTTCCACAAGTGTAATAATCCATTAAACAGAAACCGACCTTAGCCCCGGTCCCTATAACTGGCCAATTTCTCGGATCTGCTTCATTCTCATCTTCAATTCGCAAGGAAAAGATCCCCCACTCATCGAAATGGTTGTGGCCGTGATTGGGGTGATATGTCATAGCCTCCATTTCTCTATCCCAATAAGTCATCGTAGGGCCATTCTTATGATAAATTCTTTGAAATATTATCTGTTCTGCCTCTCCTCCATTGGGACACTCGAATGTTTCATTTGAATATGGATCATAGATAGAAATCGTATCATCGCCACATACAAAATGACGATAACCAGCATCATCCCCTCCTCTTACAGTAAACGAGCCAAGACCTATATTTGGTGTGGACCCAGTAACATAAACTATCCCCGGCTCCTCTGTGGGACCACTGAGATAATTTTCGAGGGCATACCACGAAATGGTAATATCTGGAAGTAAATCGCAATCATCTGATCCATCTTCACAAACACAATCGGTAGAATTGGAGGTTGTACATTGAGCAAATAGCCCAGTGATTCCTAACCCAACTACAGCAAACAATAGTAAAAGTTTTTTCATAATATTATTTATTTATTCAATTTTCTAGAGCTCCTTCTAAAATCCAGGTTTCTATTAATTCTAAGTCTTCAAAATCTAAAGGCCCCTTGGGTGGCATCTCAATCCCAAACTCAAATGAGTTTATCAATTTATGCCAAATCACAGAGCTATCAGGATAGAACGGTACTACACGAACCGAGGGTGAATACACCGGCGACACCTTGTTTACTAAACTGTTATATGCCTTCTCTGGAAGTAAATTAACTTCGGCTGTAGGAGGATGACATTGGACACAATGAATAGTAAATATTGGTACTACATCATCATAAAAACTAACAGTAGGAAACTCCACCGTATCAACAGTTGTAGTATCCTCCGGAATTATCGGGTCTACATATAAAGGTCCTGAATCCTTTGTGCAAGAGTTCAACGTAAAGACATAAGTAACAGCAATAAATCCTATTAAAGCTACATAGCGAATTGGATAACTATTATTCATCATTCTATAGCATTCACTTCCGCCAGAAGTTTCTTTTAATATTAAAACCAAACAAGAACTTTCCATCCCGATAATCATACGAATCAGAAGTGTAAATCTCTTGCTCAGTTAGATTCTGTGTCGAACTAAGAACGATCTGAAAAGCGTGTCCTGTAGAAACAATTTCATAAGCAAGCGAAAATGGAGGTACATGGTTTTCGGATTTGTTATTTATTACATGTGTGAATTCGAAAAGGATCGAAGATGTAACACCGACTTTATATCGCCCACTTACTGGTATTGCAAGAGTGTAATTATCCTTCCCAACAGGAACTAAATTTTGGTATATGAAAACTGCTGCGAGTTGAAGTGATAGTTTATTTGAGAACTTACGGGCTATAATTAATTGAGTGTTGTATGATAAACGATGAGCCGGTTTATACTCAAAAACTGTCGTGCTATCTTCAAAGTAATAGTTTTCTGGAACGCTTGGGAAGCTTGTTGTATATGATGATGCATTGAAATAAGCGGCGAGAGACATTGGTGGTGAATCGTCTTTTGTTTGGCGTAGTATTTTATACTTCATCTCAAAGTCATAAATCTTTCCGTATTTCGCTCTACCAATACCGATGTAAAGTTTATCGCTTAATGCCCCCCCAAACGAATACCTTATGTTCGCTGGCAAGTCCAAGCCCAAGAATTGATAGTATAAATCATCAAAAGAATCTACAGCTCCAAATCGATGTTGTATGCGAAATTCCATGCCCTTTGCAGGAATTACTTCAGTGGTTTGGCAATTGATTAGCTGCCAATGAGAAAACGTTTGGGAAACAAATTCCTTTTGGCTCAAGTCTTGAGCGAACATAATATTACCCCAAAACAAAAAAACAGAAAAAACAAGAAAATTAGATAGCTTACTTAGCATATGTCCTTAGATATGTCACTAACTTCCACCTATCCTCATCGGTCATTATATCCTCAAATCCCACCATCTGTCCCCTTCCAGTACTTAATTTCCAAAAAATAGCACCATCCGACTGCTGCTGAAATTCTGAGGTTGTAAAATCGCCAGGCTTATTAGTTAGAGCCCCCGCTGCAGGTCCATCACCATTACCGCTCAATCCATGACAAGACCAACACATTTTCGAAAAAATCTTTTGTCCTTTTTTCAATATCTTTTCCTCAGTAGAAGAGTAAGGATTTACTAAAGCATCCGCTGAAGCAGGAGCAATCCACTTTTCAGAATTCAAAGAGAATGAAATCAGTATTATTGTAGTAAAAATTAACAGGAGACGTCCTATCATTGTTATTTTTAGGGACAATATATTAGTTGAAACGATTTAAAAATCTGACCATAATCATATCCAAACAACCTAACATAATGAAGAAGATTAATTCTATAGAGCAATATCAATCTCAGTATGAAAAAAGTGTTGAGAATCCCGAATCGTTTTGGGCTGAAAAAGCTGAAAACTTTAATTGGATGAAAAAATGGGATAGGGTCCTAGAATGGGAGTTTAATACCCCTAAAGTTGAATGGTTCATCGGGGGGCAGCTCAACATTACTGAGAATTGCTTAGACCGGCATCTTGAATCTAGAGGAAATCAAACAGCAATCCTCTGGGAGCCCAATGATCCTACAGAACAAGCTATAAAAATAACATACAATGAATTGCACAACCGAGTATGCTCATTCGCAAACGTATTAAAACGAAATGGTGCGAAAAAAGGAGATAGAATATGCTTATATATGCCTATGACTCCTGAGCTTGCAATTGCAACATTAGCTTGTGCAAGAATTGGTGCAATACACTCAGTTGTATTTGCCGGCTTCTCTGCTAGATCATTAGAAGACAGAATAAAAGATGCTACATGTAACATTATTGTTACTGCAGATGGTGGTTATCGAGGAGCCAAAACTATAGAATTAAAACAAATCGTAGATAAGGCGCTTGAAACATGTCCGAGTATAAAAAGGTCTATTGTTCTTAAGAGAACAGGGGGGGAAGTGAATATGAAACCAGGGCGTGATGTTTGGCTTCATGAAGAACTTAATCAAGTAGATAACATCTGCCCAGCTGAGAAAATGAATAGCGAAGATGAGCTCTTTGTACTTTACACATCTGGATCGACAGGCAAGCCTAAGGGAGTTGTACATACATGTGGGGGGTATATGGTATACGCTGAATTCAGTTTCAGAAATGTATTTCAATATCAAGAGGGAGATGTATACTGGTGTACTGCAGATATAGGTTGGATAACTGGACATACCTACATAGTATATGGTCCACTATTAGCAGGAGCTACAACAGTAATGTTCGAGGGGGTGCCGACATATCCAGATGCAGGAAGGTTCTGGGAAATTTGTGACAAACATCATGTAAATCTATTTTACACTGCCCCGACTGCAATTAGAGCACTTCAGGCTCGTGGCAATCAATTTGTAAATCCTTACAGTCTTAGTTCACTTAGAGTATTAGGGTCTGTGGGGGAGCCCATCAACGAAGAAGCATGGCATTGGTATAACGATAAAATAGGAAAAGGTAATTGCCCTATAGTCGATACATGGTGGCAAACAGAAACTGGCGGAATAATGATCTCTCCTCTTGCAGGTATTACCCCGCTTAAACCAAGTTACGCAACACTACCTCTCCCAGGGATTCAGCCCTGCCTTGTTGACTCTGACGGAAATGAGATTGAGGGAAATGATGTTCAGGGGAACTTATGTATCAAATTCCCTTGGCCGAGTATGATTAGAACTACCTATGGAGACCACGATAGATGTCAACAAGTGTATTTCTCAACATACAAGGGAAAATATTTTACTGGTGACGGATGTCGGCGTGATGAAGATGGATATTATCGTATTACTGGAAGGGTTGACGACGTAATAAATGTAAGTGGACATAGGTTTGGAACTGCAGAAATAGAAGCTGCCATAGACGAACACGAAAACGTAGTCGAAACTGCCGTGGTTGGATTCCCACATGAAATAAAAGGTCAAGGCATATACGCTTATGCTATATGTCACTCACAACCT
>JABISU010000181.1 GCA_018700255.1 Flavobacteriales bacterium
CGAAGGGTGTGATACTTATGCCGAGTTATATTAATCTTGGAGCTTATGTAGATTCTGGAACGATGGTGGATACTTGGGCTACTGTAGGGTCTTGTGCCCAAATAGGAAAGGAAGTTCATTTGAGTGGCGGAGTAGGTATAGGAGGAGTATTAGAACCCTTGCAAGCATCTCCTGTAATAATTGAAGACGGGGCATTTATAGGTTCTCGTTGTATTGTGGTTGAGGGAGTTAGGGTTGGTACTGAAGCGGTGCTGGGAGCCGGAGTTGTACTTACTCAGAGTACTTTGATAATTGATGTTACTGGTGATAAACCTGTTGAACTTAAGGGATATGTTCCTCCACGTTCGGTTGTTATTCCTGGAACTAGGCCTAAAGTTTTCCCAGCAGGAACGTTCAATATTCCCTGTGCTTTAATCATTGGTAAACGCAAGGAAAGTACTAACAGAAAGACTTCCTTAAATAGCGCTTTAAGGGAGCATAACGTAGCTGTATAATACTGCTTTTGAAATGGTGAGTTAAGTGTGGAAAAATCGCGTTGTTTTTTCACTTATTTACATCTAGTTTCTTGCATCTTTACACTATGCATTTTATAGTTTCTAGTAACCAACTTCTCCGCCGCCTTCAGATGTTGAGCGGAGTTCTTAGCAACAGCAATACGTTGCCGATTTTAGATCATTTTTTATTCGACCTCACTCCTGGCGAGGTTGTTATTTCAGCAAGCGATCTCGAAACTACGATGACCGTTAAGTTTGAAGTAAGAACGGAGGATACTGGTACCATTGCCATCCCGGCGAAGATGTTGCTCGATATATTAAAAGCATTTCCAGACATTCCTCTTACGTTTAAAGTTGATTTAGAAGCTTTTGCGATAGAACTTATTAGTGATGCCGGTAAGTATAAACTCACTGGAGCAAATGGAGATGAATTCCCTAAAACTCCAGATTTAGAGGGGGGCTCAGATGTTCAATTAAAAGCCAATACTCTAGTTACCGCGATTAACAGAACACTATTTGCTTCAGGATCAGATGATCTTAGACCTGTGATGTCAGGCATATTCTTTGAGCTTTATGAAGATAGTATTCGATTTGTTGCAACTGATGCCCACAGATTAGTTAGGTATGCAAGAACAGATGCTAATGCAAAAGAATCTTCACAGTTTATTGTTCCTAAGAAACCATTAAACCTTCTCAAGAACACTGCAGCTGCTGCTGAAAATGTTTCAATGAGCTTTAACGATTCGAATGCAAAATTCGAATTTGATGAGGTGACAATTTTATGTAGACTTATTGAGGGTAAATACCCTAATTATGATGCTGTAATTCCTAAGGATAATCCGAATCGCATGACGATTAATCGAATGAGTTTTCTGCAGGCAATAAGGAGGGTAGCTATTTTTGCAAATAAAACAACTCATCAAGTTCGTTTGAGAATTGCAGGTAGTGAATTAACGGTGAACGCTGAGGATTTGGATTTTGCAAATGAGGCTACGGAGAGATTAACATGTAGCTATCAAGGAAAGGATATTGAGATAGGGTTCAACAGTCGCTTCCTTGCAGATATGCTGAATAACTTAGGGTCACCTGAGGTGACATTAGAGTTAAGTGCACCTAATAGAGCTGGTATTATTCGTCCATCTGAACCTGAAGAAGAAGGGGAGGATGTGCTAATGCTTGTTATGCCAGTAATGCTTAATAACTAAAGCCTATAATATCTATTGCTCGGGTTTCTGATTCTGCTTTTTAGGCTTAGACTTATTCTTAGCCTTGGTATTAGTCTTTTTATTAACCCTTGCTGCCCACTGATATGTGAATCCTCCGTTTCTAGTGGAGTCTGTTTGTTGGTCGATTAACGGCGATTTCTCTTCTTCAATTTCTGCAAGTTGAGCGATTGTGTCAGGGTGGTTGGGATTGCCTCGCATCCACCATTCTGGAAGGTCTTCGTCAGCAGCTTCCGATAGTTCATACTTATATATAGGGTTTTTTGGTCCCATGTTGCGATAATAAAGAGCAAGAACAGCTCCTGATAGCGCACCGGCCAAATGACCTTCCCAACTTACATGCTCTTTTATAGGTAGCATAAGCCAAACCATTCCTCCATATAAAAAGGCTACTAGTAATGTGACTCTGAGCAGCAGGAGGTTTTTACGAACGATGCCGCTCAAAAATAAAAATGATGCAAGAGCATACACCATTCCGCTGGCTCCAATGTGATTCCCACCTCCTCCAAACATCCAAAGCAATATGCCAGAAGCAAAAAACGATATCACCCAAACTCGAACGGCTAAAGATCTGTAGAAATAAAACAGAAGCCCGTTGAGGACAAAGAAGGATGCGGTGTTGTTCCATATGTGAGAAAGACTCCCGTGAAGAAATGGAAAAGTCACAATTCCTTTAAGTCCGCG
>JABISU010000069.1 GCA_018700255.1 Flavobacteriales bacterium
AGCATCAAAACAAGAGGAACAAGTAATGAAATTGAGGCCGCTTTAGACTCGTTCTACAAACGAATAAATAGACGATTTCCGTCATGAATAAAGGTCAGTTATATGTTGTGCCAACGCCCATCGGGAATCTTAAAGACATTACAGAAAGAGCCCTTGATGTGCTTGGAGCAGCAGATTTAATCCTTGCAGAGGATACCAGAACTACTGGTAAGCTTTTACGTCACTATGATATTGATAAGCCCATTCGGTCTTTCCATCTGCACAATGAGCATAGAGCTGTGGAAGCCATTGTAGACCAAATTAATTCGGGGCTTATCTACGCACTGTGTTCCGATGCTGGAACCCCAGCAATTTCTGATCCAGGGTTTTTACTTGTTCGAGCTTGTGTTGAAGCAGGTATTAATGTCAGCTGTCTGCCCGGAGCTACAGCTTTCGTCCCGGCTCTAGTCGTTTCCGGTTTACCCTGTGACCGTTTTATTTTTGAAGGGTTTTTACCACATAAAAAAGGAAGGCAAAAAAGGCTGCTATCGATTCTTGAAGAGTCTAGCACTACCGTACTTTATGAAAGTCCACACAGGGTAATTAAGTTGCTTGAAGAGATTATTAAATATGACTGTGGCGAGAGGCGAATTGTACTTTGCCGCGAAATATCTAAACTTCACGAGGAGGTTGTCAGAGGGAGTGTTCGCGAAGTGCTTGCACGATTTGTGGAAAAGGCTCCCCGAGGAGAGTTTGTCGTAGTGCTGGAAGGAAAGTAGTTTCTTAAAATATCACTCTCTGGATGTCAGAGACTCTCTTAATCGCAACAATCTTAAGGCCTTTAGGAACTTGTGGAGGTTTCCCGTGACCACTCACTAACATGCGCTTCATTCCCAATCGAGCCGCTTCTGACATTCTTTCTTCAAGTCTAGCTACCGGTCTGATTTCACCGCTTAACCCCACTTCTCCAGCGTAACACGTATCACGATCGAGAGGAAGATCTAAACTTGATGAAAGAATTGCTGCAACAACCGCTAAGTCGTTTGCAGGGTCTTTTATCTTGAGACCTCCAGCTAAATTAAGAAAGACATCAAATGAGCCCAACTTAAAGCCACAGCGTTTTTCTAAAACAGCAAGGAGCATATTTAGCCTACGCAAATCAAATCCAGTTCCAGATCTCTGTGGAGTCCCGTAAACAGCTGTACTTACAAGAGCCTGCATTTCTATAAGAAGAGGTCTAACTCCTTCAAGAGCAACGGAAATTGCAGATCCACTTGATGCTTCTCCTGCTTCCCCTAGCAATACTTCACTTGGGTTTTCCACAGCTTTTAATCCATCACCAAGCATCTCATAAATACCTAATTCCGATGTGGTGCCAAATCTATTTTTTGCAGCCCTAAGCATTCTATAAGCATGATTGCGATCCCCCTCAAACTGAAGAACTACATCAACCATATGTTCAAGTACTTTTGGGCCAGCTATAGACCCTTCTTTAGTAATATGACCCACTAAGAAAACGGGTAATGCATGAGCTTTTGCATGAGCGGTTATGGCTGCAACTGATTCTCTGATTTGAGAAACTGACCCAGGGGCTCCGTCAATTTCAGGTTGATCTAAAGTTTGAACTGAATCAATGAATAGTAAAGAGAAATCATCTTCCTTTAGGGCGCTTAAAACCAGTGGAACCCTAGTTTCAGGAAGGACCATTAAGTCAGATGGCACCTTGCCAATACGCATAGCTCTCATACGAACCTGTTCAGGACTTTCTTCGCCACTTACATATAACACCTTCTTACCAAAGCTGCTAACCATCATAGCAACCTGAAGCATTAATGTTGATTTTCCTATTCCTGGCTCACCACCAAGAAGAATAAGGGAGCCCGGAACAACTCCACCCCCTAAAACTCTGTCTAACTCTACCTCGCCAGAAGAAAGTCTTGTGACTTTATCTGTACTAACTTCAGCAAGTGGCATTACTCTCTGTCTAAGAACTCCGCCAGTAACCCCTTCAGCATACCTATGTGTTCGTTTTCCTGAATCGGCAACCGTTTCAGCTGCAAGCGTGTTCCAAGCTTGACAACCTGGACACTTTCCCACCCATTGTGATGTCGATGCTCCGCAATCTGAACAGGTATATTGGGTACGTACTTTTGCCAAATTTACTGTATCTCAAAAAATGTTAGCGGAAAATATTAACCGTGCCTTGGTGTTCGAAACCATTTGGAAGAAGCAAAGTGTACCAATACGTTCCATCAGCAGCATCATCCCCGAACCAAGCCGATTCGTTCTGGTAGTTAAAGTTTTCGTAAATGAGATTACCCCATCTATCAAATATTCTTACAAGTACATCATCATAGTTTTCTAAACCTTCTATCTCAAATTTCTGATTTAACTCATCCGCATTCCTAGGAGTGAATACATTTGGAATAGTGATTTCACAATAATCTACTTCTACGTCAACTTCCCAAAGTACTCCACCTGGAGCGCATGGATTAGCAAGAGATCCTTGCATTGTTAACACCTGTCCCCAACAATCTTCAGGGAACTGCCAGCTAGTAAGCGTTTCAGCCTCGTCATTTCCGAAATGTATGTACTCACCATTGCAAACTGTTGACCATGATATATCGCTATAAGGAGGCCCTGGTTGTATTGCATTTAAATCAAACGTATAGGGAATCTCCGGACACATCGTTATGATATCGTCAAGCTGAGCCGCTATAACACCATTTACATCTGGGTTTATCGTTGGTTGCTGTCCTATAAATAAAAAGACACAGTGTTCTGTTACCCCACAGCCATACGGGTCTTCTATATCAACGCAAATTTGTGATCCGTTATAAGCCCAAATTGGATTTCCCTCTTCGTCGAAAAGTAAGTTGCCTTGTGCGTCTGTCGCTTGTAAATCTTCGGCTATTGTCCAAGTTGTGCCCGTTGAGCCATCAGGCCACGTAGCTGTATACTGATCGCTAGGAAGATCTAAATCAATTGTTACAAACTCACCTGGATCAATACCTAAGCCGTCACAATCGCTTACTACTCCTCCTGCTTCAGCTGCAAAAACGCCGTCTATTTGACTAACAATATCAACAAATCCACAATCAGAATCGCCATCGGGAAAGCACTCGTTTGTAACAGTAACGCAGTAAGATCCTGTTGCGCTTACTGTAAGTTCATCGTCGCCATCAATGTCTCCACCATTCCAAGTCCACTCGTAATCTAATTCGTAATTTTCATCACCTTCAATTGGATCGATTGTTATTGAATCCTCTTCATCACATAGGAACATGCTGTCGATAAGTGGTGCAAATTGAGATGTTACCTCTACCTGAGCCTCATCTGATCCGCATCCATTTTCAATTTCAACTACAATAATAGCCTCTGTGTATTCATCGTAATTGTACTCATTAGATAGAATATTGTCCGTTCCTGGGTAGGGCCAGTTAATAGTCGCCGATCCCCCAGCGTCTGTGGTGTCAGCAAATAATTCCAAATCTTCTCCGTCACATAAGAACACTTCTGTTTCATTTAATGATATGGTTGGAGGAAGGGTGACCTCAACATCATAACAATATGGTATGTTGCAATTCTCCTCATAAAAACAAAGCTCATACACCCCGTACTCTGTAGGAGCCCACAAAGTGTTATACTGAAGTTCGTTCTCAAACCAAGAAGTGCCTGGTCCGCTTGTTTCATCCCAAAGCCCCAATGCCGCTTGTGTTTCACAGAGGGCGTCTGAAGAGTATATAATTCCTGAGCTTAAGCTATTTATTATTGTCTCATTCTCACTGTTACTACAATTAAATATTTGCACTTGGTTGAAGAGGTCATTATTAACATCCGCTGAGATATATTCTATCTCAATAAAGTCCCCGAAAACAATAGGAATTGCAAAAAGCCCAAAAGTGCTATTAACGAGAGTTAATGTTGACATAACTTCTCCATTTACAATTACATTTATGAAACTTCCCTCCCATCCTAAATTATTTGATGTAATAAGATATAAGTTTAAGTCTCCATCATCAGTACTTGAAAATCCTCCTTCAAAGACTACTGTATCAAGCCCTGTGCACATCGGTGGAATAGTCATATCAGGAATATCCGCATCTACTCCATTCACCGGGAAAACACGTTGTCCGAAACACCCACCAGCATCTTCAACAACTAGTCTATACATTCCTGGCGCAAGCCAAACCTCGTCTCCATCTGGCCCTACATCATAGACTTCGCCACCTAGTCCATTCCAATCAGCCTCCCATGTATAACCAACATATACATTATCTGGATTAGGCACAAATACATAAGCTGTGTCGTCAGAGCAGATAACAAGAGGGGAAGGGTCTGTTTCAATATCGGGGAGATAATATGGGGTTTGGTCTATGAAAAACGTCTCTGATATTGTACAGCCAATGTCTAGGTGCCCATAAACAACAATATTTCCACCGAAAGGAATTGTCGCAACGTTACCATCGGTGAATTGGCTACTAAGATTCCATGAAAAGCTGTCAAAATCTCCAGAAGCTGTGATAACCGTTTCTGCTCCAGCACAAATACTCAGGTTCCCTTCAATTGTTAATTCTGGCAATGTCACATTTAGTACTTCGATTACCATCGTTACATTAGTTGTTGACTCGGGGGTGCCATCATCTGTTGCGGTAATTTCTATTGTGTTAAGTCCTGCTACGTTTCCATTGAAGATTCCGGTAATACTAGCTGTTTCACCATTAGTAACACTATAACCAGTAATATCATTTCCTGCAATTAGGTTTGGGGTTACATCTAAAGTAACAGATTGTCCGGGCTCTGGTCCGAGAAAATTTACTCCGATATCTATCGTTTGACCCAAACAAATGGTAAGGGTGTCACATCCCAAATTCTCCGTAGGAACAGGCGGAAGATTAGTACTAGAAACTGCCGTATTTATATCAAAAAACTTGAAGTCTAGCCAATTTATCCCGTCATCAGCACCTGGGCCAATGCCATAAGGGCCGTTATATGTGTCGTCCAAAAGGTTGAATCTCCCGAATTGAACGTGGGGTCCAACAGCGGCTGTAGAAGCTTGGTCTGCGCCTGTAACACCGGGGTCAGTCCCGCAACATCCTCCACCCCCACCAATATCTCCGTGAGCCCAGTTCATATCTAAATAACACACTTGTGCATTATTGCCATCGCCAATGATGCCATCATTAGGTGTGATAATAATTTGGTAGTTGTTTGTAAGATCATTGTGGTTGTTGTAATAACCTACCTCAACGTAATTTACATACACCGCTTCTTGGGTTACTTTGTACATGATTTCTCCCACAGAGCGATTGTCTGTATCCTGCCAGTAACCCGCAATTTGATTGTACTCAGCCTCTGGAAATTTTGTCGGTGTCCAATCAATCACATTAGTGCCAAATGAGATCATCCCTTTTGAGTTAATGTAAAACTCCTCATAAACATCTCCATAAAGCTCAAAAGTCCAGCCTGGAAAAGAAATTGCTGCCGATGCGCAGTCTACATCCCAACCCGCTCCTCCTTGAGAGACCCACTGCTCTTCACCTGGCTGTAATCCACCTAGCCCTGGAGGGGGCACTAATGTTATGTAGGTTTCGTCTGGCTCTACCCAGCATCCACAATCACTTTGAAGCATTTTTGCTTGCCTATCCATTTTAAGTTTCTCACGATCGCCTGCAAAAGAGGCCTTAAAGTTGCTAAGTGACTCAAGATATGCATCTTCATCAAAGCCTTCCCATGCTCTAACAACGTCCCATTCGTCACGAGTCATATTGATTACGGCGTAGTCGAAGCCTCCGTATGAATCGATGATTTTTTCAGCACTTTTATGAGTTATGAAATCTATATCACTCTGAGCCACAACATTAGGTGCTGAAATGGCAAAAATATAGCATAAAATAAATGTGTTATAAAGGAATCTAATCATTGTAAATCTTGCATTTAACGGATGTAAATATACGACGACTGAGTATCGTATAAAACTATTTAGTGGATAACACCTATTAACGACTTATTTTTGCGCCACGCCGAGTGTTTTAGACACTGAAACAGGCCACAAATGAAACGCATTAGAAATTTCTGTATTATCGCCCATATTGATCATGGGAAAAGCACTCTAGCTGACAGGCTACTTCAAGAAACTGGTGCTATTACTGAGCGTCAGATGCAAGAGCAAACTCTCGACGATATGGATCTTGAGCGTGAAAGGGGGATTAC
>JABISU010000141.1 GCA_018700255.1 Flavobacteriales bacterium
CGGATGCTTAGGCGCTGACCATCTCCAGTTGGAATAGGACGCCAAGCACCTTTCTTGAAAATGTTTTTCGCTGAAAAATTAGTGAAGCTAAGTCCAAGGGATCCTACTATACGACCGCCGCCCCAACCTCCGCTAAGTTCGATTTGGTCAGAAGGTTTTTCTTCTACTTGATACTCAATGTCTACAGTTCCATCCTCCGGATGTTGTATGGGATTTATTGCGAAAGCCTCAGGGTTGAAATAGTTCAGTTGAGAAAGCTCACGTTGAGTCCGGATTATATCTGTTCTACTGAAAAGATCGCCTGGACGAGTACGTATTTCACGGTATATAACATGGTCGTTAGTCTTAGAATTCCCTTCTACAAGGATTTTACCAATGCGGAACTGCTTACCTTCCATCATGCGTATTTCTATATCGATCGTGTCGTTTTCTACACGTTTCTCTATAGGCATTGCCCTGAAAGTCAGATATCCATCATCCTGGTAAAGAGAGCTAAGATCCATCCCTTTAGGGTCCATAAATACACGCGTCTCAAGATGAGCGAGTGAATAAACATCTCCTTTGTGGATTCCGAGAATAGAGTCAAGTTGAGTGGTACGATACATTGTGTTGCCCGTAAACGAAATATTTCCAAAACGGAATGGTGTTCCTTCATCAAGCTCAACGATTAAACCAACAAGACCATCCTTAGTTCTGTATAAAGAATCACTTACAATACGAGCATTTCTGTATCCCTCATTATTATACATTGAAATAATCGCCTTTTGATCAGACTTAAACTCATCAGCCAAGTATTTTGAGGGTTTGTAAAATCTCCACCAAGTTCTTTCCTTCGTAGATTTCATTTTACGTTTCACCTTCTTAGCATCAAAAGCTGTGATGCCGTTAATTAAAATTAAGTCGACTTTTACTTTTTTGCCTTTGTTTACATTGACTCTGATAATTGTTCCGTTAGCAAATGATGAATCCACCTCTTGGACAATATCAACATCAATATCTAAAAACCCCTTATCGCGATAGTGATCGTTAATGCGCTTTACTGCTGTAGCGATAACGTTTTCATTAACTATTCGGCCAGTCATGAGGTCTATTTTACCTCTTATAGTTTCCTGCTCAGATCTATTTACCCCAGCTATACTGTATCGAGTTAGTCGGGGGAGTTCTTTAACACGGATAACAAGATAAACATCTCTTTCTCGAAGTTCGGCAGCTTCTATACTTATATCCTCGAATAAATCCTGATTCCAAAGATTAGTAATTGCTTCACCAATTTTTTCTCCAGGAATGGTTATCGTTGCTCCAACTTGCAAAGCACTAAACAGTTTAATTGCCTGCACATCCGTGAACTCCGCACCCATAACTGTAATGCCTCCAATACGGTATTCTTGAGACATACTAAGATCAAGGACCTCAGTTAGAGAGTTTTGCGCAGAGGTGAAAGAAAGAAAAGACGATAGCAAAAAGGCTGCCACAAGCAAAAATGCTCTCATTTATCATTCGTTTGAAGAAGTCCGCCAAATCGACGTTCTCGGTTTTGAAAATCTTGAATAGCCGTGAGGAAATGCTCACTGCGAAAATCAGGCCAAAGTACGGATGTAAAGTGGAATTCCGCATACGCTAACTGCCATAACATAAAATTACTTATCCTATGCTCTCCCGAGGTTCTGATCATAAGTTCTGGATCGGGAATGCCTTTTGTTTGTAAGAAGCCTTCAAAAGTATCAGCATTAATTTCTTCTATTTTCAAATTATTTCTAACTACCCCTTTTACAGCCTGAATAATTTCCCATTTTGCACTGTAGTTAAGTGCCAGAATTAAGTCCAAACGGACTTCAGCCACCTTCTTAGAACAAGCGCTTTTTAATTGATTCTTACAGTTGTCTGGTAAAGCGGACAAATCGCCTATCGTATTCAATCTCACTCCTTTATTATTCAAATCATCCATCTCCTGAACAAGGGTCGTTACAAGAAGATCCATAAGCGCCGCGACTTCCTCCTTCGGTCGATTCCAGTTTTCTGTACTAAATGCATAAAGAGTTAAGTATCTCACCCCTGATTGCACAGCTGTCTCGACAGCAGAGCGAACAGATTCGACGCCGTTTAAATGCCCAAAGATTCTATTCTCACCCCTGTTTTCTGCCCAACGACCGTTACCGTCCATAATTATGGCAATATGTTGGGGGATACTTTGAGGATCAAGATTAAAAGAGCTCAACAAATCTTTTCTAACCCGTTTCTCCTCGGAATTCATTTTGTAGCTACTCATTGATTCCAGCATGAAGTAGGTTTCTTGCTGACTCTAAAGGCAATTGAAGCAAGGAAATAACCGTATTTATCATCAAGACCTGGATCACCTCTTTGCAAGCCCTCTGATGAAGAAACTCCATCTGGTAAAACGAGTATTCTATCAGCCATTTCAAAGGCCAAATCTCCACGAGCTTGCCTGATTTCAACAGGGTTAACATAGGATGTGCTGACATCGTCTAAATAATCAGTCCAAGTCTTTCTAATCCCCCATTCCAATTGAAAAGCTAAAGAAGAACCTAAATTAATTTTAAAACCCATACCAACAGGGATAGCTAAGCCACTTAGTTTATAAGGATTCGTGTCAAAAACCCAACCCTGACCTTCAGTACCTAATGGCTGCAAAGGATGCCAATTCCCAAAACTATCCTTTGCCTCTGGATCATGTGAGAAATACGCTAATCCCGCAGTCAAATATCCAGTAAGCCTATCATCAGGATTACCCATAACATGATCTATGTAATTGATCTCTCCAGAAATCGAAAATTCAACAATTTTATTTCTAAAATGCAAATTTCTATTCTGAGCCCAAGAACTCTGACTGTCTTCATCCCAAGCCTCTACTATTCCCTGTAAAAGCTGAAGTCTCACTCCCACTCTTGAATTAAAATTATGCCTATAGTATCCCCCCTGTGTAACGTGCTGTCTACCACTAAGCGGATTGTTGGGGTTGAGGTCTCCGAGATAATATGAAGTCCCTATTTGATAACCAATTTCTGCGCTAGAACTTTGAAAAGTTTGGGCTGTCGATTCCGAACTTATTGCTGCAATTAGCCCAA
>JABISU010000144.1 GCA_018700255.1 Flavobacteriales bacterium
ATGAAGGCGGGCAGGGTAGTTTATTTTAAATAAGAAAGAAGCATGAAAATTGTTGCTAAATTAATTCTATTTATAAGCGTGCTATCTATGGCAGCGTGTGGAAGTGTAGAGAATGCGAGTACGCCATCGGAAGTTTTAGGATCTGGAGATACTGAGGATGTTTTGAAACATGGGGATTGGTCTAAAAATGCAACAATATATGAGGTGAATTTGAGACAGCATACTGCAGAGGGTACAATAGAGGCATTCGCGAAAGATCTGCCCAGGTTACAACAATTGGGGGTGGATATCCTTTGGTTAATGCCAGTGCATCCTGTTGGGGAAGTAAATCGGAAAGGCGGGGAAAATAGCAACAACTACATCGCGGAAATGGGGAGCTCGAGCCTAGGTAGTCCGTATAGCGTGAGGAATTACATGGCTGTGAATCCAGATTACGGAACCTTAGAAGAATTGAAATCAGTAGTATCTCAGGCCCATGCTTTAGGGATGAGAGTGATACTCGACTGGGTAGCGAATCACAGCGCATTCGATTGTGAATGGACTCAAAGTCACAGAGGATATTACCTGTTAGACGCGTCGGGTAATTTACAACCGCCAACAGGTACGGATTGGTGGGATGTGACACAGTTTGATTGGGCTAACGGAGTGCAGAATGGTCTTTATGAAGCTATGGTTAGCGCTATGGAGTTTTGGGTGGAAGAATGTGACGTTGATGGATTTAGGTGTGATGTGGCGGAAAAGGTGCCAGTAGCGTTTTGGGAAATGGCAAGAAGAAGGTTAGAGATTGTTAAGCCTGATGTGTTTATGCTAGCTGAAGCAGATCAGCCTGTTCACCACAATAGGGCTTTCGATATGAGCTATGCCTGGCATTACCACCACTTGACAAATGAGATAGCTCAAGGCCGTGAAGATGTTTCTGTTTTAAGGGAGTACCTGAGAGAGGAAAATGACAAATTTCCAGCTGATGCCTATAGGATGGGTTTCGCTACGAATCACGATGAGAATTCATGGAATGGGACGATATCTGAGAGGTATGGCGAAGCTGCAGATGCTATGGTAGTGCTCTCAGCTACTTTATTCGATATGCCATTGATTTACTCGGGCCAAGAGGCTGGTTTAGATAAACGCCTTCGGTTTTTCGAAAAGGATACAATTGAGTGGGGGACATATTCAAAGTCGGATTTTTACCTTTCGATAAATACCCTTCATCATGAAGAGGAGGCACTTTGGAATGGAGAATTCGGAGGTTCTCCTATTCTTTTAGAGTGTGAGTCGCCAGATAGGATTTTTGGATTTACAAAGTCAAAAGCTGAAAGCCAAATATTAGTGATTCTAAACCTAAGTAGCGAGCCTGCTTTTTTAAGTGTGAATATGCCAGAAGGAAAGTTTGAGCCTGCGATAAGTAAGGGTATAGGAGAAGATGGAATTGTTGCCCCTTGGGGTTATATCGTATTAAGAAAAGTGAATGGATAGATCCATGGCTAATCGGGTAGAAAGAGGAAAAGGCCCATGGCCTATAGCGAACGACGAGATGTCGATTAGGGACTGGTTAGTCCAAAGAATGAATTCTGGTGTAGAAAAGGGTGAGGTATTGCCGGTAGTGGGGATGTGTTTAGACTTCGTTTCTCTAAAAGGACGAGGAGAAAGGATGATGGAAGGTTTTCGATACTCAGAAGCTCTAATTGATAGGTTAGCTATAATAGGAGACGGTCTTGCGGAAGGGAAGCCGGTTCAGTATTTATTAAAAAGCGCCAATTTCGATGGGTTAGATCTTTTTGTTGATTTTAACGTTCTAATCCCCAGGCCTGAGACAGAGGAGATTGTATTTGCTATAGTAGAAAGATTGTGTAAGGGGTTTAACGGGAGAGTGTTAGATATAGGGACTGGCTCGGGATGTATCGCTTTGTCTTTGAAAAACAGGATGCCTGAGGCGGAGGTTTTTGCAACAGACCTTTCAGATTCCGCATTGAAAGTAGCCTTGAAGAATGCGGAATCTTTCAATCTAAAAGTAGCGTTTGAATGTTCAGATATACTTTCAGAGGAGCCTTTTAAAGGTCAGTCGTTTGATACGGTAGTTTCTAACCCACCGTATATTCCTACTTTAGAAAAGAAATCAATGTCCTCTAAAGTTGTAGATCATGAGCCTTCTTTGGCGCTATTCGTGCCAGATTCTGAGCCAGTTAAATTCTATCAGGCGATAATTAATCACTGTGAAAGGGAGGTGTTGTTGCCAGGAGGGTTAATGGCTCTTGAGTGTCATGAGGATTTTACGGAAGAGGTAAAGGAGTTGATTGTGTCTGGTGATGGGTTTTCTAATATTGAAATAATAGTAGATATGCAAGGGAAAAATAGGCATGTAATAGCTGTGAAAAATGTCTAAAAACACATCAAAAGATATAAGGGAAAGAATAGAAGAGTTAAGGGCTGAGCTTCATGGCCACAATCACTTCTATTACAATTTAGCAAATCCTATTATTTCTGATAAACAGTTTGATGTGCTTATGAAAGAGCTTGAGAAACTCGAGCTGTCTCACCCAGAATTCGATGATGATTTGTCGCCCACAAAACGACCAGGCGGTGACCCTGTCGATGGGTTTAAAAAAGTGGAGCACTCAACCCCTATGTTATCCCTCTCCAACACATACGATCAGGATGAAGTGGAGCAATGGATGGCCAGAGTAGTTAAAGGCCTTGAGGGTGAGGAGGTTGTATATGTGATGGAGCTTAAATACGATGGAGTAGCGATAAGCTTGCAGTACGAAAATGGCAGGTTAATTAGGGCTTTAACTCGTGGAGATGGAGCAACAGGTGAAGATATAACAGCTAACGTAAAGACGATACGGACGATTCCATTGCTTTTGCAAGAAGGGGCTCCTAATAAGTTAGAGATACGGGGTGAGATATTTTATCCATTTGAGGCGTTTAATGAGCTGAACGAGTTAAGAGAAGAATCGGGAGAAACGCAGTTTGCAAACCCGCGTAATACAGCTGCTGGATCTTTGAAATTACAGGATAGCCGTGAGGTGGCCAAGCGGAAACTCGATTGTATGATGTATAACGTTTTAGCTAAAGGCGTGGCGTCAACTCACAGTGAGGCTGTATTGCAAGCAGGTTCTTGGGGTTTCAGGGTGCCACACAATTCTGAGAAGATGATTGCTACAAGTAGTGATGCTAAGGGTGTGATGGAGTTTATAAAGTTTTGGGATAAGTCAAGACGTGAATTGCCGTTTGCGATAGATGGTGTAGTGATCAAGGTAGATAGGTACGATCAACAAGAGCGCTTAGGTCTCACTTCGAAAAGCCCCCGTTGGGCTATTTCCTTCAAATTTGAGACTGAACGAGCGAGGACTAAGTTAATAAAGATAGCATATCAGGTGGGGCGCACTGGGGCGGTGACTCCAGTGGCGAATTTGGAGGCTGTACAATTAGGCGGTACTACCGTCAAGAAAGCCACTCTTCACAATGCAGACCAAATTTCTCGCCTCGGACTCACCCCCGGAGATTACGTGTACGTTGAAAGAGGCGGAGAGGTAATCCCAAAAATAGTAGGGGTAGATGAGAGCAT
>JABISU010000140.1 GCA_018700255.1 Flavobacteriales bacterium
CCTGAAGCAAATAGTTCTGGCACTAAAGTTTGTGACCTTAAGCCTATCGAGCTTAAAAAGGCAAATATTATGAGTATAAATCTATTCATATCAAAGTGTTGTTATAATTTAGACTTACAAGATACAGCTATTCAGGTTTTTAACATAAACATATTGCTGACATTAAAAGACAATAATGCTTAGAGTTATGTTAAAGCGAGTGAACTTAAAGGTTGCAAGAGCAATATTTACGTAGAGGGTGGTTCTTGAAGACGGTCGTTCTACGCACTAATTAACTGCTAGACTAGTTACCCATTGCTTACTGTAAGATAAGACCAATTATGTGTTCTAATATTAATCCTAGATAGTTATTGATTAAATCAATTGTGAATTAATTAAAAATTATGGCCAACTAAATTTTGTCAAAACCGCTGCATGATCAGAAGGGAAAGTCTCCCTCGTATCATTACCAATTTTCTCAAGCCTAGAATCAACCACAATAGAATTAGTTGCTTCCAATTTTTCAGACACTGGGCTAAGTCCTCGATAATAAATAAAGTCGATACGGTCTTGTTCTTGTTCGGGGAATCTTGGAGTCCAAGTGCGATCATTTAAACGATCGACATTAGAGTGCAATTCACGCCACGAATCTCTATAACCTAAGTCAAGCATTATGCGACTTGTAGGCCAATTTATTACGACATCGTATTGATCCATTGAAGATGGGATATAGTCCAATGCTGACATGCTATTAAAGTCACCTGCGATAACCACAGGAACGTCACTATATTTCACATCTTTCAATCGCTCAGTAATTAAAGCTTCGATTTTATTTAAGTCATCAGATGATACTTTGCATGCGGCCTGCATAAGATCAGTTCTGGTAGTATCTCTTGTTCCTACTTCCCATATCTCCTTATTATATGGTAGCCAAATTGAGTAGAATGCAATATTTCTATTGTCTGGCAACTCAATAAGTCCTCCAACACATTTAAATTCCTCGAAAACTGAAATGTCTTCTACAACTGGGAAACGGCTCAGAATAGAAACGTTAGTTCCACGGGGGTGAAAATTAAAGTCTAACGCATTGGCAATTCGCTCACCCGAACCATAAGTCTCTTGCATTGCAACAATATCCGCTTTGCTGTCTAGAATTATTTCAATAACTCGCTCAGGACCTACTTCCGTACCATCTTCATTTCCACCATGCCAAATATTCCAGGTCATTACATTAAATGTTTGTGTATTCTCATATTCCTGTGCATATAATGAGAAATAAAACACAAAAGCTAAAGCAGTTAATAGTATTCTCATAGTCTTCATTTAGACTAACAAGATACAGTTATTCAGGTTTTTAACATAAACATATCGCTGACATTAAGCCTTTAACACAATAAAGCCCTGGATTTCTCCAAGGCTCTTTGCGGTCTGGACGAGACTCGAACTCGCGACCCCCTGCGTGACAGGCAGGTATTCTAACCAACTGAACTACCAGACCAGTATTTGTTGGGTTCCCTTTCGGGAGGCGCAAATATAATAATATCATCTACTTACTACAACGTTATGTATGTAAACTTATAGAAGTTTTTTTCTCTTGATGAGATATCGAGCAAGGACGGGGACTGGTCCTTCAGCGATATCGACATCTATCCAATCTATGCCGTGGGCTCCACACCTGGCTGACAGCTCTTTACGAAGGTCGGCCATGCGAGAGATGTAGTTTTCACGTACTTCTGAGGGGTGGAGCTTTAATTCCGTTCCAGTTTCCAAATCGACAAACTTAGTAGGTCGTTCTGGAAAATCGAAAGCTACTTCTGTGGATTTATCTAAGACGTGGAAGACGATAACTTCGTGCTTATTGTGTCTCAGGTGGTTTAAAGCGTCGATTACAGAGTCGATATCTTCAGATTTATCTAGCATATCGCTAAATATTATGATTAGGGAGCGGCGAGGAGTAGCTTCTGCTATTTGGTGTATAGAAGAAATCGCGGAGGTACCTTGTGCGAAGGTTGGTGAATCCATGACACCTTCGAGCTTGTGGTATAGCATGCGGTGGTGAGACATGCTTGATCTAGCAGGCGTTTGGAGTTCTAATGTATCGGAGAATAAACTTAGACCAACTGCGTCACGTTGCCTACGGAAGAGCTCGATAAGTGCGGCGGCGGACTCTACAGAGTACTTGAGTTTATTCATACCCGGGGAGTCTAAAGTGACATCGGAGGGGTAGCGCATAGAAGAGGAGAAATCAATTACGATTTGGCATCGGAGATTTGTTTCCTCTTCGTATCGCTTAACGTACATGCGATCTGTTCGGGCGTATAGTTTCCAATCTATGTGGCGCGTAGATTCGCCGGGGTTGTAAATTCTATGCTCAGCGAACAAGACGCTAAATCCATGGAAGGGACTTTTATGTAGGCCTGTAATGAATCCTTCCACGGCCTGTTTTGCTAGGAACTCTAGGCGACTTAGTCGCTGCTGCATTTCAGGTGTGGGTCGGAGTGCCATCTTTCAGTATAAAATAGTGAGAATAAAAATCCCCACCTAAAGGTAGGTAGGGATTTGTGTTTTGCAAAAGTTATTCAGCAATTTAGAGCATCGCATCGATTTTCTCCTCGAGAATGTTCTTAGGAGAAGCCCCCACAGATTTATCCACTACTTCACCATCTTTGATAAAGATTATAGTGGGTATGTTGCGAATTCCATATTTCGCGCTAAGTTCAGTATTGTGATCTACGTTTACCTTCCCGATTACAACTTTACCCTCGTAATCGTTTGCCAACTCCTCCACGACAGGCCCCACTACTCGGCAAGGTCCACACCACTCAGCCCAAAAATCAACCATTACTGGCTTTCCACTTTTTAAAGCTACTTCCTCGAAATTGCTATCTGTAAATTCAACTGCCATGACTATATGTTTAAATGAATTAGTCGTGTAAAGATATTAGTACTTTGCGAACTGAGCAACCTCATCGAACATTTTCGCTAAAGATTTTTCCACTAATACTCGATATTTTTCGTGAACAAGTTTTTAAAAAAACCAACTTACGCATTAAACTTTCTTTAGGTCAAACCTGTATTTCGCTACCCCCGGGATACATAAAGCGTCCAATTCATTCAGGAAAGCTGGTGTAACATCAACCTTTGCTCCTCGAGAAGGCATCTCGATTTTATGCTCCCCATCGAAAATATCTACAGTCAGCCCTACCTTTCCTTTCGATCCTTTTATAGCAAGCTCCAATCCATCTACCCAATCTGCAGTGAGAGCGTTCAAGTTTAAGTTAATCCTCACCC
>JABISU010000068.1 GCA_018700255.1 Flavobacteriales bacterium
GCGTGCATTTGATTTCTTACTTATTGTAGCAAATGAGCAACTTGCTATATATCTTGATATTAATTCTCCCATTACAGGTGTTATCCAAGATAGACCTGAATACAGTAACATAAATGGTGGTTTAGGTCTTTGGGCCTCAAGAACCATACAAGGTGTGTTTGGACTGGGATACACAACTGATACAATTGAGCACCTACAAGAAGGGGATGAGACTGCAGAATTGAATTTCTGTACGCCTAACCCCCTCTCAGATTATACTTGTCCGTAGTCGTTTTACTTGATGATTACTGTTGAAGGACGAGAACGTAGACCTTTATTTAGTAATGTAATATCAGAAACCAAGTAAGCTCCTGAAGTTAACCCATTCGTTGAAATCGTGTTTCCGAATCCGGTATCGATTACGCGACCAGTAGCATCTCTAAGTTCCCACTCAGTATCTATAGAAGCCCCGCTTAAAATGATGTCATCAGATGCTGCAATTGGATTGGGGAATGGAACGAAAGCGTTAGGAATAACTGCGGTTATACCATTTCCAGAAGTGTCTGTGGCTTCTCCCTGGTATTCGACAGAAAAAACAGCTCCGAAAACCATACTTACTTCTAAATAAGGCATTCCTCCATCTCCTACCCAAGAGTAAACAGTAGAGACTCTATCTATCTCAAAAGGCTCAGATCCAGCAAGAGAAAAGATATCGTGGGTTGAAATTATAGTGTTTACTCTTAAAACTTCGTGTGTAGCTCCACCGGGTAAGGAAAGAGTGCCCCAACCATCAACAGAACCTACTCTTGAAGCAGAAGTCTCATAAGTAAATACTTCTGGAATATTGACCGTGAATGCTGATGTAGAGTTGATTTCGTCCATGTAGTTTAATGGTAGAGGATGTATTTCGTCTATGTCAGAGTATTCAACAGGAAGATCCAATCCTTCAATGCTCATCGAGATTCCAGCGATGTTGTATGATTCGTTTGAGGTCTGTAAATAGCTGTATAGATTAGATATCGCAACGGGTAACTCAATACCTAAAGTTTCTAATGCTGCTAGGTCGAATTCACCGGGACCGAATAAATCACATAAGTACTCTGGATTAGTCCACTCGTTATTGAAAGAAAGTTGTGCAGTAAAAGGAGCGTCTTCCATAGCACCGAACTCTACATCAGCTTCTGAAGAAGAAACCAAATCAGAAAAATCCCAATCAAATCCTCCCCCAGTAGTAGTGAAGTCAGAGGATGGGTCTGGTAACGACGTTTGTATTGTGTAAGATTCTCCAGCTTGAGGAAGGTCAGAAGAAGTAATTGTAATTTGGGCTGATGTAGATACAGCAAATGTCAGCATAGATGCCAATAGAATAGAATGTACAGATTTCATTTTAGGTGTTTTTTGAGTCTAAATAATTACATGCAACATTATAAAAATAATTGTGGCGAACCTGCCTTTATAATTGTCGGTTGTATATTTAATAATGGTAAAGATATTGTATCCAACGGCTTATTTACTTCTTACTTGGCTTGTTTTCAGTGTCAGTAGTTTTTTATGCTGTACTTGGTGCAAGTTAAGCTGACTTAGGCGCCGTACTTTTGTAGTTCGCTTTATTTCACAAATGAATATTTCTCATCTGACTATCCTAGCTATTGAATCATCTTGTGATGATACTGGAGTAGCTGTATTGAAAGGCAATAAGGTGCTTTCAAATTTAGTGGCCAATCAGGAAATTCATGCGAGATATGGAGGAGTGGTTCCTGAACTGGCTTCTCGTGCCCATCTCAGCAATATCACTCCAACAGTAGAACTTGCTATTTCTGATGCTGGAATTTCTCCGGAAGAAATAGATGCTGTGGCATATACCATAGGCCCAGGGCTTAATGGGTCTCTGCTAGTTGGCGCTTCATTTGCTAAGGCCTGGGCTTGGGCTCGTAGGATTCCTACCGTTCCGGTTCACCACATGAGGGCTCATGTTTTAGCTCACTTTATTTCTCCTGGTCCCACTCCGGAATTTCCGTTCTTATGTCTTACAGTTTCAGGAGGACATACCCAAATCATCCATGTTCACTCTCCATCTAATATGGAGGTGATTGGTGCTACTCTCGATGATGCAGCAGGGGAGGCTTTTGATAAAGTTGCAAAATTGATAGGGTTACCATATCCTGGAGGCCCACTGATAGATAAATATGCAGCTTTGGGAAATCCAGAAACATTCTCGTTTTCTAAGTCGAAAGTAATGGGGTTAGATATGAGTTTTAGCGGCTTAAAAACTCAAGTGCTCAGGTTTCTACAATCTCAACTTTCTAATGACCCAGATTTTATTGACAATAACCTCTATGATTTTTGTGCTTCTATACAATCGGCAATCGTGACGATGCTTATCACAAAATTAGAGCTTGCAGTAAAAACTACCAGAATAAAACAAGTGGCCATTGCTGGAGGGGTTTCGGCAAATTCGGGATTGCGTAAGGCTCTCACAGAGAAGGAAACTATTCTCGAAGATCCATGGGAGGTGTTTATTCCCCCTATGAGCTATTGTACTGACAATGCGGCAATGGTGGGTATCGTTGGTGTCTTCGATGCTGCCAGCAAGAAGTTTGGCACCCTCTCAGATACTCCCAAGCCTAGGATGCCAGATCTCAATACTTAATTCCTGTACGGGAGAGAGATTGTCGCTACACAACCTCGTTGATCAATTCTGTTTTCGAGCCTAAATTCTGCTTCTTCAGAAATCAACCTCAGTCTCTCCCTTAAGATATTAATCCCGTGAGATTGACGCTTTGCCTCAGAGATCTTTATGGGTGCTTTTAAGTTCGAGGCCTTAGTAAGTCCGTGCCCGTTATCTAAAACACTTATCTCAAGTAAATTTCGATCAGAATCCACATCAAAACTCAATTCTATTTTGGGGATTAATCCTTCACTGCCTGACATCTCAACCCCATGCCAAAGTGCATTTTCTACTATGGGTTGAATTAAAAATGCGGGAATTTCGTGATCTAAATCTACGTTTGTACTTATTTTGAAAGTCACCTCCCCAGAAAGTCTCAGGCTCTCAAGATCGAAATAGTCATTTATAAAATCCACTTCCTTTTGAACAGAAGAAATCCTCAGGCTGGTAGGGTTGTCTGTGGCGCTCCCCCAACATCGGATAAGAAGTCGCTTAAATTTTGCTAAAGCCCCAAGAGTTTTTTGAGTGTCACCCTTGATCAACAGCATATGAATACCCGTGAGTACATTAAAGATAAAATGGGGATTCATAAGTAAGAGGAGGTTCTTTTGGCGAATCTTAACGAGCTCTTCACTAACGTCGGTCTTCCTCCTAATTTGAAGAAGAGATAGGCTTAATCCTCTATACCGTTCAGCTAATATTAACGGGTTTAATTCTTCACTGCCAATTTTGTGAATGCGAATATCTCGGATCAATTCCGATTCATTCGTCAAGACGGAATATATTGCCCCCATTATTCCTCCCAGTAAAATCGAGAGGAAATAATAGATAAACAAATTCAAGTAAAATCAGATTAATTCTTGGCTTTCGCTTCCTCAGATAAAGCAGAGTTGAAATCGTGACGTAACTCAGTCTTCAAGCGTCGCGTGTATTCGTCTTGTAGCCAGGTTCTATAATTATCAGTGGTTTTTGCCATGCATTTGGCATAAATCTTCACCCTGAAATTAATATCATCCTGTAACTTATTGATAATATCAACAGCATCCCAATAATCTGTCGCAGCATATTGGATAATCGCTTTATGTTGAATCATACTAAGATCGACAGCCCTCTTAGGTCGCTCAGCTTTCTTCATGACATTCTCATAAACTTTGAGCATATCAAACTCAGCATCAGGTCCACCTTCAAATCTCTTAGCTAATTCCTTAGGGAGTTCATAAACAAACTCATCTTCAATCTCTTCATCGGAATAAAGTCCATCGATAAATGACTGTGGCTCTTTAAATATTTCATACCAGTCTATATGTGAATCCCACAGACCAAACCGCCGAGCGTTGTTTCCCAAATCAATTACGTTAAAACTATTCTTATTGGGAAGTGATCTAGATCCCCGACCTATCATTTGGTGATACAGAGTGAGAGATTTAGTGGCGCGATTTAGAATAATAGTAGAAACTGTAGGCTCATCAAATCCAGTGGTTAAAATACTCACGGAAGAAAGGATGGCGTCTGGTTTATCGTGAAACCATTTAAGTATCTCGGCTCTTTCTTTCTCGCTATGTGTATTATCTAAGTGTTTGCACTCGTAACCTTCCTCTTTAAACATAGCCTGTACCTGCTTAGAGGTGCTAATCCCATTGTTAAAGATTAGTGTTTTACTTCCCTTTGCTTTCTCTTCGTATGCGTATAGAAGCTTTTCCTGCATGAGGTAGTTTCCGTATAGCCTCTCAGAAGAACTAACAGTGTAGTCGCCGTTAATACCTACTTTTAGAGCCCTTAGGTTTACGTCGTAGTTGTAAGTATTAGCTTTAGAGAGATATCCACCATCCACTAATGACGAGATGCTTTCTCCTACGATTAACTCGTTGTAGTTGTCATTAAGAGGAAGTTTAATGTTAGAGCTTAATGGGGTAGCAGTAACTCCAAGTAGGATTTGGTCTCTAAAGTGCTTGAATAATTTTCGGAAGCTGTTGTAGTGCGCTTCATCGACTATAACTAGGCCTAAGTTTTCGAACTCCATTTGCTCATCGTTGATACGATTGTTGAGAGTCTCAACCATAGCCACGTAACACCAATGTTCCTTTCCGTCATCAAGATCTTTCACCTTAGCGTTGATGACTTTGTTAGGTACTCCAATCTCAGATAGCAATTTTGAGGTTTGGCCTAAAAGCTCAATACGGTGGGTGAGGATAAGAACCTTTTTACCTGAAGACAGTATAAATTTCTTTGCTAATTCAGAAAAGATAACGGTCTTTCCACCACCTGTAGGAAGCTGGAAAAGAAGATTATAGTTCGTTTGTTTTTCAACGAACTTTTCCATCATTTCATCGATAGCCAATTTCTGGTATCCATAGAGTGTTTTACCACTTTTACTTTCTAGGCGAGCCCTAATTTTAGGATCCATCGATTGGGAAATAGTCGTTAATTAAACAAATAGTAAAAGACAAAAATACCATGTACATTGCTTAGTCGATAATTATAGTTGTATGATTATACACAATATATTAAAATAGTTGTTTTAATCACTTCATCATGAAAGCCATATTAATTTGAAAATGAGCTCTTTAATAGCTGCTTTATACTCTGAAGGAGGGGTTGGAGATTGGATGAAAATTTTTAATAAAATATTTTTACATCCTGGGGCGCCTAAATCTGATGTTTGGGATAATTTAGATAAAAAGGTAGTGGATGCATATTCGATTGAAACATGTTTCCCAGCTCCTAAAAATGTATTTAGAGCTTTGAGACTGTGTGGTTTAGATAAGGTAAGAGTTGTGATAATAGGGCAGGACCCATATCATGGAGTAGGTCAAGCAGATGGCTTGGCTTTCTCTGTGCCTGTGGGTGTTAAAGTCCCGCCCTCACTAAGAAATATATTACAGGAACGGGCAGATGATTTAAAATTACCGCCTAGGAATTCTGACCTTTCAGATTTAGCTGAAGATGGAGTGTTGTTATTAAATTCTGTTATGACCGTTGCTTCAGGCAGAGCAGCATCTCATAAAAATTGGGGTTGGGAAGAGGTTACGCTTGAGCTTATAAGAGCGATAAATTTGAATAAAGA